>JBGOWL010000081.1:0-6747 GCA_041478585.1 Dehalococcoidia bacterium
CATCTGCATTGCATATACTTTGAGGTCCTGAGGCATCGATATCACAACAACGTTTATACTACTGTGCAGAGATTGGGGTTGGCGAGTGAGTATGCCCACCTTAATTCCCTTCTTGGTATGGTGTGCAATCAGCCGATCTATCGCCTTCTGATCTACTACTTCCACCAAGGTGACCCGGGCCTGTGGGCTGTAGTGTCGATAACGGGTGCCTGGAGATCTTCTGAGGAGCTTCCCCTCTGCAGCCGGAACCACTTTGCCGATGAAAGGCTCAAGTTCCTCCCATGTTACTGACCCTGGCCTCAATATGGCGGGTGGGTGGTGGGAAAGGTCCAGTACAGTGGATTCGACACCGACCTCAACGGGACCGCCGTCGAGGATCATATCGATTTCCCCTTTCAGGTCATGGAGGACATGCCTGCCAGTGGTGGGGCTGGGACGACCTGACAGATTGGCGCTGGGGGCGGCAATGGGATGACCCAGAGCCCGGATCAGGGCAAGAGCGATGATGTTTCTTGGCATCCTGACGGCCACGGTTTCCTGCCCACCGGTCACTGCATCCGACACCTGCCTGGACTTCCTGAAGATCAGCGTCAAGGGCCCGGGCCAGAACTGCTTCATCAAGGGAATTGCCTCGGTTGAAATATCATCGGCGAGGACTCTCAGGTCTTCCAGCGCAGCCACATGGACTATCATGGGATTGTCAGAAGGGCGGTGTTTGGCGGAGAAGATTTTTTTTACGGCGTCTGGGTTGAGGGCGTCTGCCCCCAGTCCGTAGACAGTTTCCGTGGGAAAGGCGACCAACCCTCCTCCCCGCAATACGTCAGCAGCTCTGTTGATGACTGCCAGGTCGGGCTGTGTCGGACTTACCTCTATCAGCAGTGTCTCTCGTCGCATCTCATATCTCCCGCAGTACGTCAGCAGCTCTGTTGATGACTTCTGGGTCAGGTTCTGCCGGATTGACCTCTATCAGCAATGTTTCCCGGCGCATCCTATACTCTCCAGAGGGGCGTTGGGGATGGCGTTGAGGTCGAGCTGGGACATCTCTCCGTATTTTAGCCTGGCGGCGCCGGCAGCAGCTACCATGGCGGCGTTATCTGTGCATAGATCACGTCGAGGAAAGAACACCTGAAGGCCCTGCCGACCGCAGGCTGCGGAGAAATCCTCTCTCAATCTACTGTTAATGGACACTCCTCCCGTAATGCTGACTGCAGATACTCCCTTGTGCAGGGCAGCCTGCAGGGTTTTCGATACCAGCACATCGACCACGGCCTGCTGGAAACTGGCAGCGATGTCCGGCAGAGGCAACGTTTCCCTATCCCTGCCCTTGAACATGTTGACCACGGAGGTTTTCAAGCCGCTGAAGCTGAAATCGAACGATCGGCTGCGCCCCAGCGGCCTGGGCAGGTTGAAGGCTGCCCTGTTCCCCTGAGTGGCAAGACTCTCGATGGCAGGCCCGCCCGGGAAGCCAAGCCCGAGGAACTTGGAGATCTTGTCAAAAGCCTCTCCGGCGGCATCATCCAGAGTGTTGCCCATCACTTCATATTGGCACAGTTCTTTTACGTGGACAAGCATGGTGTGCCCACCCGAGACGGTCAGGCAAACATGTGGCAGTGGCGTCCCGGGATTGCTGAGGATATTGGCGAATATATGTCCTTCGATATGGTGTATCCCTATCAGTGGCACTTTCAGGGCGTAGGCCATGGCCTTGGCCGCTGATACCCCCACAATCAGGGAGCCTATCAGACCATACTTCGAGGTTACAGCAATAGCATCTACTTCGGTGTGCGTCTTTCCGGCTGAATCGAAGGCCTCCTGAATGACATAACCGATGGCTTCGACGTGTTTTCTGGAGGCTACCTCCGGGACGATGCCCCCGAATCTGGCATGAAGGTCTATCTGCGAGGCGATCACGTTGGAGAGGATAGTCCCGTCAGCAACCAGCGCTGCCGCAGTTTCATCACAGGATGTTTCAATACCCAGAACCAACATATTGATCTGCCTCTCAGGGTCCAAGGAGTCTATTCATCTCTTGCTTCTGTTTCTTTCCTGCGTAAGAGGGCTTGGGCCAGTGATTCGCCCAGATACAATGGCACGAGGGAAAACGCATCGTCCGCAGCGCCCGCTGCAAATCGGGGCAGTGACAGCAAGGCAACCACGCACCCGCTTGAGGTATCTGACGGGCTGCCAAAACTGGCCAGGTCACCCAGTTCGCCGGTTATGGCCCGTCGATACAGATGTGCTGGCTTACCCAGGAAGAGAGCGGGTTCCTTCACTCTCTCCGTTAACCCTTTTATGTTGCCCACGTAGTAATCGCCTTCCATTGCCAGCGTCTTCCCTCGGGCACGGTAGAAAGCGGAGTAGACGTTCTCTCTGCCAGCATCGACGAGGGGACAGAGCAGGATGGAGGCGCTTCTGGCTTGATATGCTATAGCCTCCAGGGATGATATGCCGCAAATGGGCTTGTTCACTGCATAAGCCAGGGTTTTGGCTACCGTTACTCCTACTCTCAACCCTGTCCAGGACCCAGGTCCTATTCCCACTGCCAGCCCATCGATCTCTGCCAGAGTGAGGCCACCGCGTTTCAGCACCAGGTCAGTGCTGATGATTATCCTCTGAAGCGAGTTATCCCTGGCCTCCCAGGCAAAATCTGTGACCATGCGATCACCATCGATCAGGCCGATGGTATTGGTAAGGTTTGCGGTATCGATCCCCAGCACTCTCATTGGTGGCTGAACTCCTCGAGCAGTTTACAGTATCTTACCCCAATGCCAGTAAGCGTGATCTGCCGCTTTCTGGCAGAAAGGACGGTGAATTCAACTGCCAGGTAGTCATTGGGGAGCAACGGAAGCACCCTATCGGCCCACTCGATTATGGCTACCCCTGATTCGGCTCTGGTGAGGTAGTCCAGTATTCCCACCTCCAGCCCCGCGCGCACATTCTCAACCCGGTAGAGATCCAGGTGTAAAACCGGCAGTCTGCCAGCGTACTCGTTGACCAAGGTGAATGTGGGGCTGTTGATGCATCTCCTGGGTATGCCAAGCTCGGCGCACAAGCCTTTGGCGAAGCAAGTCTTTCCACAACCCAGCTCGCCGATGAGGGCGATAATGCTTCCGCGGCGCAGCCTTTCACCGATTCTCCTTCCCAACTCCATTGTGGCTGAAGGGTTGGCAGTGACTAAGGACAGATGTTTCTCCATCTTGGGAACTGTCTTACGCATTGTTCCTGGCACCGTTTGCCGGGGATGGAGGGTCAGACCTGCTGAACTCCCATTTCCCTCTCAGGCTATCTCCCTGGCGGCGATGTCCTGTCTATAGTGGCAGCCTTGGAAATGGATTCGTGGGATGTTGGCATAGACCCTGTTCCTCGCCTCTTTCAGAGACTTGCCATTGGCAACCACAGTGAGCACCCTCCCGCCATTGGTGATCACCCCATTCTTCATTGCTGTGCCAGCATGAAAGACAAGGATATCGCTGTCTAGATCATCCAGTCCGGTTATGGAGAAATCGGTCTGATACTTTCCGGGGTAGCCTCCCGAGGCCAGCACCACTCCCACGCAGGCCTCGTCGCTCCATTCTATCGCCATTCTATCCAGGGTTCCCTCGATCACGGCCAGTATGATATCCACCAGATCCGTCCGGAGCCGCGGGATGATGGCCTGAGTCTCAGGGTCACCGAATCTGGCATTGAATTCCAGCACCTTGGCCCCCCCTGGGTTGACCATCAGCCCGACATATAGGACGCCTTTGTAGGGCATCCCCTCACTAGCCATGGCCTGCACTGCCGGTTCCAGTATCGTCCTTTGTATCTTCTCGACATCGGACTGATCAAAGAAGCCAGGTGGGCTGTAGCTCCCCATACCTCCGGTGTTTGGCCCCCGGTCGGAATCGAACACCCGCTTGTAGTCACACGCAGGCACCATGGATTGGACATTCTGGCCATCGGTGAAGGCGAGCAAGCTTACCTCTTGGCCATTGAGGCATTCCTCAACTATGACCCTGTTGCCAGCAGCACCAAGGGTTTTCCTTTCCATGAACTCTGAGAGTACCTCAAGAGCCTGCTCTCTTGAGGTTGCTATGACGACTCCTTTGCCTGCGGCCAGACCGTCGGCCTTTATGACCAGGGGAATTGGCTGCGATTTGACATAGTCTCTGGCCTGTGGATACGAAGAGAAGACCATCCCCTGAGCACAGGGTATGCCGTATTTCTGCATCAGTTCCCTGGAGAACACCTTGCTTGATTCGATCTGGGTGGCGGCCCGCGTGGGGCCGAAGACGGGCAGATGCAGACTCTGAAACAGGTCAACAATGCCTGAGGCTAGAGGGGCTTCAGGGCCAACAATAGTCAGGTCTATCTCATGTTGCCTTACTGCCCTGGCCAGCGCTTCTATGTTGGTGGCGGGGACATCCAGATTGTGGGCAATAGCGGCTGTTCCAGCATTTCCTGGGGCGGCGTAGAGATCATCAACCTGCGGACTTTCCTTCAGCTTCCATGCCAGGGCATGCTCCCGAGCGCCATTGCCGATAACCATTATCTTCATGACTGTCTCCCTGTTTCGGGTCTGAAGAGGCTGTCCATAGCATGAGAAGCGGGGTATTGGCGAGGTTGTTTCAAGTGACTCCGGACTTACAGGCCTTCCTTCTTGAATTTGGCTGCCTGGATGGAGTCGAGTTTCTGGATCAGTTTCACCAGCTCGGCGACGTGTTCCTTTTCGTCGTCCCGGATGTGTTCCAGGACTTTCCTCGCCTCGTCACTATCCAGCGAATCGATATGAGCCTGATACTGATTTATGGCCTCAAGTTCACCTATCAGGTCCTCCCTCAACATCTCCAGGTCCAGTTCCCTGTCTTCCATCTCATCGAGTTCGTCGCCGTTGTGGTGTGGCATAGTCTCTTTCCTCCCTCTTTTCGTCGGTGTTTATTCCCACTCAATAGTAGCCGGGGGCTTGGACGATATATCGTAGACCACCCGGTTCACTGCGGGGACCTCATTAACGATGCGGCTGGAGATTTGAGCCAGTAGATCATAGGGCAGGCGAGCCCAGTCGGCGGTCATGGCATCTTCACTGATCACCGCTCGCACAGCAACCAGATAACCGTATGTCCTGTAATCGCCCATTACACCGACGCTTCTCACATTGGTGAGCACGGCGAAGCTCTGCCAGAGCTGGCGATAAAGATTGGCCTTCTTGATCTCACTCATGACGATCCAATCTGCTGCTCTAAGCACCTCCAGGCCTTCCCTGTCCACCTCACCGATGATGCGTACTGACAGACCTGGCCCTGGAAAAGGCTGCCGCCAGATGATATCTTCAGGCAGCCCTAGAGCCAGCCCCACTTTCCTTACCTCGTCCTTGAAGAGATAGCGCAGGGGCTCAATCAGCTTGAGGGCCATGTTGGCGGGCAATCCGCCCACATTGTGATGGGACTTTATTCTGGCAGAAGCTTTCTGATTGGGAGCGGCGCTCTCGATGACATCGGGATAGAGTGTCCCCTGGGCCAGGAAATCAACTCTGCCTATCTTGGCGGCCTCATTCTCGAAGACCCGTATGAACTCCTCGCCAACCGCGTGACGCTTCTGTTCAGGGTCGGTCACCCCTTCCAAGCGGTCGAGGAACCTTTGTGTGGCATCTACGTGGATGACATTCATCTTCAAGTTTCTCTGGAAGGCGTTGACAGTCCGCTCCGGTTCTTCTTTGCGCAGCAGGCCGTTGTTGACAAAGATGCAGGTCAACTGATCGCCTATGGCATGATGGATCAGTGTGGCGGCTACAGCGGAATCAACTCCTCCTGAAAGAGCGCAGATGACCTTTCCCGTTCCTACCTGTTCGGCGATCTTTTCGGTGCTTTCGGTAATGAAGTTCCTGGCTGTCCAGTTGCCCTGGCAGCCGCAGACATTGTAGAGGAAGTTCTTCAGGATGGTTTTCCCATCCGGTGTGTGAACTACCTCGGGATGAAATTGAAGACCATAGAATCCCTGGTCACTGCCCATGACAGCGACGGGGCAGTTGTCTGTGTAGGCCAGAGCGGTGAAACCTGGCGGTAGTTCCACTACCTGGTCGCCATGGCTCATCCATACGGACATGGAGAAGGGCAGATAGGCCAGGAATGGTGAATCTCCGCTCTGATGCAGGATAGCGTGTCCATATTCCCGTTTTGACTGCAGAAGTACCTTGCCGCCCAGTTGCTGGGCCATAGCGTGCATTCCGTAACAGATGCCCAGCACCGGTATCCCGCTCTGGTAGACGTAGGGTGGGGCCATGGGGGCACCCGGCTCATAAACACCTGCCGGGCCACCGGAGAGGATGAACCCTTTAGGGCGCAGGTGGGCGATGCTCTGCCAGGGGGTATCGTAGGGCACAAGTTCGCAATACACCTGCCACTCGCGCACACGGCGGGCAATGAGCATGCTGTATTGGGAGCCGAAGTCGAAGATGACTACCGCCTCACGCTCGCCGCCAGGAGCCGTTACCTGCTGAGGAACAGATTGTTTCCCCCTTTTTTCGGTGGCGATTTCCAGATAGGTGGATACCTCGACATCATCGCTGGTAGCCACTCTGTGGTCATCCGGCGGGTCTGATGCCTTCTTAATTCGGGGGGGATTCCTGGAAGGCCGTCTGGGTGCCATTGGCTAGATTATACCGAGACTGAACTGCCACAACAAGCATTACTTATCCGTTGCCTTCGCCAAGAACTCAGCAACAAATTCTGCCTTTATGATCGTCAGTCCGCCATACTGGACAATAGATAA
>JBGOWL010000173.1:0-4346 GCA_041478585.1 Dehalococcoidia bacterium
CGTTAAGTTAATAGAGCCAACCAAAGCTTATTCTCTTCAGGAAGCCGTCGAGTTGGCAAAAAAGACCACTTATGCCAAGTTCGACGAGACGGTAGAACTTCATCTTCGCATGAACCTGGATCAACGTTCTGCCGACCAGCAAATACGGGGCATTGCCTTGCTCCCTCATGGCCTGGGAAAGAAGCTCCGTATCTTGGTCTTTGCCCAGGGCGAAGCCGTCAAGATTGCTGAGGAAGCTGGCGCAGATTACGTGGGCAGCGAAGACCTCATCAAGAAGATCGAGGGGGGCTGGCTGGATTTCGACGTGACCGTTGCCACTCCCGACGTGATGAGCAAGATAGGCAAGCTGGGCAAAACACTTGGTCGCAAAGGGCTGATGCCAAATCCCAAGTTGGGCACTGTAGTGGCTGCTTCGGATCTTCCCAGAGTAATCAGAGACGCCAGTAAGGGCAGGGCAGAGTTTCGGCTGGATCGTACAGGAAACATACATTTGCCTATAGGTAAGATGAGCTTTGAGACAACCAAGCTTGTGGAGAACCTCTCCGCAGCAATAGAAGCCATAATGAAAGCCAAGCCAAGCGGAGCCAAAGGTCAATACATAAAGAGCGCCACAATATCCACCTCCATGGGACCCGGCATCACCCTCGACCTGCGATCCGCTGTGACCGCCGTTTAGTCGTGTGATGGAGATAGCTTCAAAGCCTCGTTCTGACGGCAAATGCTTTCCATGCAACAAAACCCACAGAAGAGCCAGAGGGATGGCAGGAGTAGTCTCTCATGGTGCCTGCACCACTATGTATGGACCAAGTGGCGCAACACTCGGCTCTGTCTCCGCTAAATCCCCTCGGACGTGGCAAAGGGGCTGTATCAATATCACTGGAGCCCCTAACCTTTAACTATCTATGGAGGGAAGAATGCTAGGTATAGTTTCGTATGGCGCCTATATCCCTATCTACAGGCTCAGCCGAGAGGCCATTGGTGCGATGTGGAACAAGGCCGTCGCCAAGGGCGAGAAGGCGGTGGCCAACGCCGATGAAGACACCGTAACCATGGGCGTGGAAGCCGTCCTGGACTGCATGACCGGCACAGACCGCAGCCAGGTGGACGGTCTCTACTTTGCCACTGACTCACCACCCTACGTTGAGAAGCAGGCCGCTAGCATAATAAGGGCGGCCGCAGACCTTCGCCAGGACATTCTGACATTTGATGTCTCCCACTCGCTGAGGGGCGCTGGCTCTGCCATGAAAACGGCTATGGATGCCGTGAAGGCCGGATCGGCCAAAAGGGTGATGATTGCTGCTGCCGAGCGCCGCATTCCCGCCCCCAATTCAGATTTCGAGCTGCAGTTCGGAGACGGAGCCGCGGCATTTCTGGTTGGTGACACTGAAGTAGCTGCGTTGTTAGAAGGCAGCTATCATGTCTCCAGCGAATTCGTCGACATCTGGAAGAAACCCCAGGACCACTATATGCAGTCGTGGGAAGATCGGTTTGTCCGCGACGAAGGCTACACCAAGATCATGCCTCAGGCTGTAGCCGGCCTCCTGAAGAAGCTTGGCTTGACCCCCAAGGACATCACTAAGGCAGCCTACTACGGACCCGACGCCAGGACCCATGCCTCCATCGGCAGCACAATGAACCTCGACCCAAAGACGCAGGTTCAACCTCCCTTACTGGACAGCATCGGCAACACTGGTACGGCCCTGGCCCCGATGATCCTGGTAGCTGCTCTCGAAGAGGCAAAGCCCGGCGACAGGATACTTTTCGCCACCTATGGTGATGGCGCCGACGCCTTTCTGTTCAAAGTAACCGAGCAGATTGATAAGGTCAGGAACCGGAGAGGAATCAAGCGCCACCTGGCTTCGAAAATGATGCTTCCCAACTACGGGAAATACGTCGAGATACGCGAGCTCATGGAGGGCGAACAGGGACGCCGTCCGGCTCGCAGATCATCCCTGCCAGTCATATGGCGTGAGAGACAGCATCTGTTCCCTCTCTATGGACAGAAGTGCCAAGTGTGCCATAACATCCAATACCCGAGGCAAAGGATTTGCATTTATTGTCAGGCGAAGGACAACTTTGAACTCATCAGGCTCTCTGACAGAACGGGAAAGGTATTTACCTTCAGTATGGACCAGAGGGCCATGGAGATCGTTCTGCCCAAGGTATTCAGCGTGGTCGACCTCGATGGCGGCGGGAGGTTTTATAGCGTCATGACCGACCGCGATACCTCAAAGGTGGCAGTTGGGATGCCTGTGGAAATGACCTTCAGAATACAACTGGAAGGCTCGGGGCTGTATAACTACTTCTGGCGGGTTCGCCCCATCAGATGCTAAGGAGAGAAGAATGGAAAGCCTAAAGGATAAAGTTGCTATCGTTGGGATGGGTTGCACCCCCTTCGGGGAGTTTTGGGATAAGGACCCCGTGGACCTCATAGTCGATGCCGCCACTGAGGCCTTTGAGGATGCCGGCATCACAGCAAAAGACATCCAGGCGGCCTGGGTGGGATACACCAATCAGGATAATGCCATGACCGGCATCATTCTCTCGAGTGCTCTCCAGCTCCAGTTCATCCCGGTAACACGTGTAGAGAACGCTTGCGGTACCGGTGCTGAGACCTTCAGGGGTGCTGCATTGGGGCTTGCCTCCAAGACCTATGACCTGGTGCTGGCCCTCGGCTGGGAAAAGATGAAGGATGCCGGGTTTGGGGGCATTGGCCAGGCATACCCCGGCAAATGGCATCCGGTCTACGGTGCCGCTCCCGAAGTCGGTGGGGCCGTGGCCCGGTACGCTCTGGCAGCAACCAAGTATTTTGCCACATATGGACTCAGCCCGGAAGAGGGCAAACGTCTGCTGGCCAAGATATCGGTCAAGAGCCACTACAACGGCTCCCGCAACCCCAAGGCAATGCTGCGCAACAGGATAACCATAGAACAGGTGCTGAACGCCCCCATCATAGCCTGGCCTCTAGGTCTGTTCGATTGCTGCGGAGTCTGCGACGGCGCGTCGGCGGCTATCATGTGCCGCACCGAGGACGCCAGGCATTTCCGTCCCAAGGGCGATTTCATTACCATCAAAGCTTCGGCCATTGCCTGTGGACCGGGGTGGGGCAAGGAGAGAACGAACTACCACTACACCACCTGGGAAGAGACAGAGGCGGCCGCCAGGCAGGCTTATGCCATGGCCGGAATCACCAACCCCAGGAAGGAGCTCAGCCTGGCTGAGGTCCACGATTGCTTCTCCGTAGCGGAGATGATAGCCGTGGAGTCTCTGGGCATATGCCAAAAGGGTCATGCCAAAGAAGATATCGAGTCAGGAGCATGGGAGCAGGGAGGCGAGATACCGATTAACGTCAGCGGCGGACTCAAGGCCTTCGGCCATCCGGCGGGTGCCAGCGGGGGACGCGAGGTATACGAGTTCTACAAGCAGTTCCAGGGCAAGGCCGAGGATTCCACTCGTCAGTTGAAGGACGTCAAGATGGGCTTGGCCCACAACCAGGGTGGTCATCCTGGCAACTTTGTATGTGGAATCACCATCGTTGGCGAGCCGCCATCTTCATAGGAAAGCACAGCAAAGCCTTTCCTTTTGCTGTTTGTATACGCTATAATGTAGGAAAAGAAATAGAATTGTTGCCATAGATAGCAGGTGTCCCTAGGGCTTAAAGCGTTTGCCTGCCGAGGCATATCAGTCAATCCTGGAACTGAACTGGTATACATCAAGCCCCGGGGCAACAATTCCCGGGGCTTCTCTTTTCAAGCCCAGGCAAAGCGGATAGCAGTAAGGCCTCTACGAGTAAGTTAAGTGAGGTAAAAGGAATGATACGACAAAAGAAGGAAGAGTCTGTCAAGAAAATCGAGGAGATGCTCTCTACTTCCAGCGTAGTGATTGCCACCGACTATCGGGGGATGTCTGTCGGTGAAATGAGCAAACTGCGCCGCCAGTTAAGAGAGTCCGGCATTGAGTACCATGTGGTCAAGAACACCATGGCCTCCCTTGCCGCCGAGAATGCCGGCAGAGGGGAGCTCAAGGACCTGCTCAAGGGCCCCACAGCAATGGCCTTCGGCTATGGCGAGGTGAATGAGCCGGCCAGACTCCTGCTCGAATATATTCGTGCATCCAGGGTTTCCCTCAGCATCAAAGGCGGAATCTTATCCAAAAGGGCTCTTACACCTGAGCAGGTCACAATGCTTTCGACGCTTCCTCCAAGACCGGTACTGGTGGCACACTTACTACGTCAGATGCAAAGCCCAATTAGTTCCCTCGTGGCAGTTCTCAGTGCCGAACTGACGGCACTGGCTCGAGTATTGCAGGCAAGAAAGCAACAATTAGAAGGAGGTTAGATCGATGAC
>JBGOWL010000036.1:0-9405 GCA_041478585.1 Dehalococcoidia bacterium
GGGATTACAGCGAACCTTCTACGGCGATTTGGCCTGCCGGGCCATAAACACACTGGCAGCAATCACCGGCAACATCGACGTGGAGCGGCCTTCCACATTTGTACTGAACTCCCGTCCTTTCCTCATGCCGGCGGGGCCGTACAATACTATCCCGGTCATGCAGTTATATGATGCCGTCATCAAGAACGAGCCCTTTCCCATAAAAGCCATCTGGTGCGCTGGCCACAACTTCGTCAATCAGATGCCCAACATGAATAGAATTACGGGTGATTTTCTCAGGCACCTGGAACTGGTTGTAGCCTGCGACCTCTTCATGACAGCTTCAGCCAGATACGCTGATTACGTGCTGCCAGCGGCTTCCTTCTACGAGTGCACCGACCTTTGCATGGCTAGCTTCCGCCATAGTTATTTGCAGCTTCAGCAAAAGGTCATAGAGCCGCTTCATGAATCTAAACCCGACTTTCAGATAGCTGCCGAACTGGGAAGACGAATGGGGTTTGGAGATTGCTTTGACAAAACGGAGGAGCTGTATCTAGAGGAACTGCTTGCCTCGGGTCACCCCACTATGGATGGTATCTCGCTGGAGAGATTGAAAGAGGGTCCGGTGATGGCCAGACCTCTGGAGAGGCCACAGCAGCTCAAGACCCCCACAGGCAGGATCGAATTCTACGTGGAAAGGCTGAAAAAATTCGGGCAAGAATTGCCCATTTATCTTGAGCCAGTCGAGAGCGCCCGCAGCGAGAAAGCAAACCGATATCCCCTCTCTTTGCTCACCACTCACCCCAGGCAACGCATACACTCCAGCCTGGCCAACCTTCCCGGCCTGCGCAAAACAAATCCGGAGCCGCTACTGGAGATCAACCCGCTGGATGCCACACCGCGAGGAATTGCCGATGGCGATGTGGTCCGCGTTTTCAACAACCGTGGCCAAGTCAGGCTGAGAGCAAAGCTGAGCTCGCTCATCAAGCCCGGAGTGGTTGACATCTCCCAGGGGTGGTGGCCCGAAGACTACATCCAAGGGCACCACAATGAGCTAACCCATGACAGAATAAACCCTGTCCAGCAGTCCATTATGGGCCCTAACGCCGCCTTCTATGACACCCTCGTGGAGGTTGAAAAGGCTGCTACCAGCAATCGGAAATCTGGTCAGCCCGAAGGCTCATCTTAGGACACCCGTCTTATGTAGTACGTTGTCAGCTTTTAGTGGGTCTCATTCAACAGTGACTCCAGCTTCTGTTGGTTCAGTCCGCTCAGTGCCACGTTCCTCTCGCAGACCGTCACCGGATTGACATACGTGTCATAGCATCCCGCTCTCAGCCTGAGTAAATTCGCCGTCGGCACAGCGTTGATTTTGATGTAGCCACCCGCACGCAGAGCCTCGTGATTCTCGGTTACCACAAAACCCATGACACCATGGTCGCTGCCCTTACAGTGAGAAGAGGTACCGGAAACCGGGCGGTACTGCCAGTCAACTACGCTGGCGAAATCACAGCAGACCTTGTCAACCATCAGAGCGATTTTCGCCATCAGGGCTGTATCATACCCGTCTAGTTTGACTTGGCCCGCCACTGGAGATCGAGTTACCTGTTCATCGATGGTGCTCGCCTTCTCTGCCGCCAACACTGTTCTTGCTACCATTTTATTCCCCTTCCTATCTCGTAAAATTCTCGTATTGATAGCAGACCACATTCAGAACGGGATGGGCTTGCTCACCAATCCAATCACCCTGAATCACTTGTCGCTCCCTCTAAGCACCCAGTGCTCTCAGTATCGCTCTATTGAACCTAGGGAGGTCAGAAGGCTTTCGCGACGTAATGACATTCCCGTCCTGAACCACCGCCTCATCTACCCATTGGGCACCGGCATTCACCAGGTCAACTTCTATAGACGGCCATGAAGTAACACGTCGTCCTTTGATCACGCCTGCCGAAATAAGGAGTTGAGGCCCATGGCAGATCGCAGCTACTATCCTGCCAAGGTCGTCTGCTTTCCTCACCAGATCAACCATCGGTTGATGCAGGCGCATCCTGTCCGGGGCATACCCTCCCGGAATAATGAGGGCATCAAATTCCTCAACCTTGACTTTGTCGGCAGTAATGTCGACCACGGCCCTCGACTTCCCTCTTCTGCCACGATAGCTCTTCTGAGAACCACTGCCCACTACTACTACCTTGACCCCCGCATCATTCATTGCTCTCACGATTTCCGTAAACTCGGAATCCTCAAAGTCCCGTTCAACCAGCACCGCAACACGATTGTTGTTATTCTCAAGCACCCCCTCGGTCCCCCCTTTCTACGCCACTCAGAGAGATACTTGGCCGAGGTTGAGGAACGAATACCCGCTGGTTGCAGCACAACTGGTCATGTACCAGTCAGGTAGACTATTGAAGAGTCTCTTCCGCCACCGGAAGCGGACACTCTCGCTCGGCAATCCTTAGCCCCAAAAGCATCCCACAGAAGCAGCCGGCACCCTGTGTATCTCGATGCCGGACTTCATCGCCTTATCCTGGGCACACCAAAAACAGACGCTCCTCGTCTCCTGTTGGTTGAGTGTCTGTATCTCCGTACACCCCTGTGACAGCATCACTGTCAATATCCCCCCTCGCAGGGGGCAAAGACCGCTTCAAGTCTACCCCGCAGACTGTCAAGAAGTCATAAAATCCTGGTTAAAAACGTCAAGAAGCTGTAACACTTTTTGGGTGAGGCTTTGCCCCGTGTGGTACCTGCGCCAGCAAGCCCGCTCTGAATCAGCGACGAATTCGGGGAATGGGGATATCGCCAGAATCTTGAAGGCTGTTCAGAGGCGAGGCTGGTCTATGACATAACCTACCTTAGGAATGGTGCGTATGATCCTGGGACATTTCGGAGTTCTCTCCAGCTTGCCCCTCAGCCGGCTGATCCACGTTCTCAAGACGTGGACATCACTACGGTATTCAGCCCCCCACACCCTGGTGAGAAGCTCTTCGTAAAGCATGAGACGGCCGGCATTCTGCACCAGCTCGCTCAGCAGAAGCCACTCAATCCTGGTCAGCTGCTTGTCTTCGCCTCTAATGGTAACTCTGCGCTTGTTGAAATCGATGACCACATCGCCAAAATGGAATGTCCCTCCGGTCTTGCGCTTCTCCCCCGGTTGGAGCCTCCGCCTCACTGCCTCTATCCTGGCTATCAGTTCCTCGGGGTTAAAGGGCTTCGGCAAGTAGTCATCTGCACCGAGCTTCAAGCCCTTGATCCTGTCAATGTCAGCACCCCTAGCACTGAGAATCACAATCGGCACCGAGGAGAAGCTTCGTAATTGCTCCATCATTTCGAACCCGTCCATTCTGGGCATCAACAAATCAAGCACTACCAGATCAGGCTCCTGCGCCTGGATCTGTTCCAGGGCCTCAGCGCCGTCGCCAGCCGTAAGCACCTCATATCCGGAGGCCTTTAGCTTGGTCTTGAGAAAGTTGAGGATCCGTTGCTCGTCATCAACTACTAGAATACGAAACTTTTTCAGACGCATCCCCCTCAGATTACTGCAGGTCAATGATAGTCGGTGCCTTAGCAGATGTCAAAAAGTAGAGCCCCAAACCACCACTTGACTGCTTTTCTGTTGGATAATATCATAAGGGCTAATGCTGGTATAGTGTCGATCATATGTGATGCTTTCGAACTTGATGCCAGCTCATGCGTCACTAGAAGATCCTCGGGGGGGCTCTGTGGAAATCTCCGCCGCAAGGCAAAGGTCATCACCCAAGACATTGCCCGAGGTGAACCTGTATGCGGAGACCTCATGCAATACTTGGCAGGACATCCTACGGACAGACTCGGATCAAGTCCCCAACGCAGGGGATGTCGCCCGAATCACGATGTCAGACAAGTGAGGAGCGTGCGTCATGGACCAGAAACTCAGAAAGTCGGGAATCGAACCTCTGGGGGATATCCCCTGGGGTACGCACTTCTGTCAGTTCTACAAGACCAGAGAGGACCTGGTCAGTCTACTGGTGCCCTACTTCAAGGCCGGCCTGACAAACAAGGAATTCTGCCTGTGGGTCACCTCGGAACCTTTGAACCCAGAGCAAGCCGCACAGGCCATGACAGAAGTTATGCCGGATTTCGTCTCGTATGTATCGCGCGGCCAGATAGAGATCATCCCGCATGACCGATGGTATTTCAGGGACGGGGGACTCGATCTGCAGAGCGTGCTCGAGGCCTGGGAGGACAGACTGAATCAGGCGCTGGCCCGGGGCTACGACGGCATGAGGGCCACCGGCAACACCGTTTGGGTGGAGAAGAAGGACTGGGATGACTTCAGAGACTACGAAGCAGCAGTAAACGGCGTCGTTGGCAAACACAGGATGATTGCCCTTTGTACCTATTCCCTGGACAAATGCGATGGCAGTGAAGTCTTCGATGTCATGCGCCATCATCAGTCCTCTCTCATCAGGCATCAAGGGGATTGGCAGCTCATCGCAGCAGCAGCCCAGAAGAAGACCAGGGAAGCACTGACACACGCTGAAGAGAAATACCGGGCCGTTTTCGAGAATTCCCACCTGGGTATCTGCTATGTCAACGCGCAGGGCATTATCGAAGACTGCAACCAGCGGTTGGCCCAGATTGCCGGAGCTCCCAGAGAGCGCCTTGTCGGTTTTGATACCACTACACAGACTGGGAACGAAGTTGTGCGCGCAACTATCCAGAAGGCCCTCAGAGGTGAGGCGGGCAGCTTCGAAGAGAAATACACGTCCGTGACAGGAGGAATAACAACGACACTCCATGTCACCGCAAAACCTGTGGATTCGAGTCGCTCGCCGACTGAAGTCATCCTTACTGCTGAAGATGTCACCGAGCGCAAGATTGCGCAGGACAGACTGCACGACTCACAAGAGAAGTACCGCCAGTTGGTGGAGAACATGAATGCGGTTGTCTATTCTATTGACACAAAGGGCGTGATCACCTATATGAGCCCCGCCTTCGAGTCAATCTTCGGGCGAAACACGTCGGAATTCGTCGGGAGGAGTTTCGCCGAATTCATCTTTCCCGATGATTTGCCTGGCTCAATGGAAAACTTCCGTAAGGTCATGGCCGGTGGCTTCAAAGAACCGTGGGAATGTCGCCTGGTTCTGCCCGGCAGTGCTGAGATCTTCTGGGTGCAAGGACGCAACGTCCCTGCCCACTCAGGAAACAAGATAGTCGGAATGCAGGGAATACTCGTGGACATCACCGATCAGAAGTTGGTGCAGAAGGCACTCAGAAATTCTGAGGAGAGATACCGGCTGGTGGTGGAGAATGCCCATGAGTCTATAGCCGTGATTCAGGACGGCAAGGTGGTCTTCGCCAACAGCAAAATTGAGGAGCTCTCGGGCTGGACAGTCCAAGAAGTCCTCTCACGGCCAATGCTGGATTTCGTCCATCCTGATGATCTCGAAATGATCGCCAATATGCACGTCAGAAGACTGAGGGGCGAGGATGTCCCCTCTTCCTACACGGCCAGGTTCGTTGACAGAGCAGGCAACACCAAGTCGGTGGAAGTAAACGCCGTGCTATTCAAATGGCAGGGCAAACCAGCCGTGCTTGCCTTTCTCAACAACATCACCGATCGGAAGAAGATCACCGATGATCTCAAGGCCAGCGAGGAGAAGTACCGCCTGCTGGCCGAGAATGCAACAGACGTCATCTGGACCACCGACATGAACCTGAATATCACCTACATGAGTCCCTCAGCAGAACGCGTCTGGGGCTACAGCATGGATGAAGCCATGAATTTGCGTCTGGAGCAAATGTTGATTCCTGAGTCCTATGAGAAAGGCATCGAATTCTTTGCGGAAATGATGGCCGTCGAAGCCTCAAAACAAGACAGCCGGCCTACGGACTGGACAGTGGAACTGCAGCTACGCCACAAAGATGGATCAGCCATCTGGGTTGAGGAGAGAGTGGACTTCCTCCGCGATGACAAAGGCCACCCGATCGGACTCTTGGGTATCACCAGGGACATCTCCGATCGCAGGAAAGCAGAGGAGGCCCTGCGGGCAAGCGAGGAACGCTTCAGAACTGTATATCAGAGGTCACCCATCGGCATAGTGCTCTACGACTCAACAGGCCAGCTTACCGACATGAACAAAGCTGCGCGGGAGATATTTGGCCTGCCCAGTCTCTCAGATTTGATGGCACCTACACTCTTTGACGATCCCAACATTGACCAGAAAGCGAAGGGGCGCTTGCTCTCGGGCAGGACAATAAGTGGCGAAGTGTCACTCGATTTCGACAAGGCCCGGGAACAGAGATTATACCAAACCGGTAGAACCGGCGTTGGTCAGCTTCTGGTATTGGTCACCACCTTGGGAGACGACACAACAGAATCACCTAGCGGCTACCTCACCCTGGTTCAGGATGTGACCGATCGCAGGATAGCAGAAGATGCACTGCGGCAATCAGAGGCAAAATACCGCGTTCTGGTGGAGTCCTCACCAGACGGGATTCTGTCTGTGGATTCCGAGGGACAAATCGTCGAATGCAATGCAGGATTATGCGACCTGACAGGACATACCCTGGAAGAACTGAAAGCATCCAGCCTGGATCGACTGGTCTCAGGCAAGACTCTAGAGAGATGGCCTCTCTTACAAGACCAGCTGAGGGATGGAGAGTTCGTGGAGGCTGAGATAGAGCTCGTCCGCTGTGATGGAAAGGAGATCCCAGTCTGGGCCAAGCTGGTCAAGCCCGACGGCATGAATGCCAACGGTGATCGGACGCTCATCTACATGCGGGATATCGCTGAGCGCAAGAAGATAAGCGAACTGAAGGATGAGTTCATTGGCCTCGTGTCTCATGAATTGCGTAGTCCCCTGACGGTGATCATAGGAGCTGTAAACACGGCTCTGGAAGAGTGGCACAATCTATCCCCCCAGGAGCTGCGCCTGCTTCTACAAGACGCATCTGCAGAAGCAGAATCTCTATCCCACCTGCTGGGAAACCTGCTCGAGCTTTCCAGAGCTCAGGCTAATCGCCTCTTCCTTAATGTTGAGCCAGTCAGCCTTGAAAAGAGCGTTCAAAAGGTCGTCGCCAAAGTGAAGCGAGAATCTACCCCGGCACACCGATTGGTGATGGCAGTCCCCAAAAGACTCCCACCCGTTCGCGCCGATGAATTGAGGCTGGAGCGCATACTCTACAACCTGCTGGAAAACAGCATAAAGTATTCCCCCCAGGGAGGCGACATACGAGTCTCCGCCCGTCAAGAGAACGATCAACTGATTGTTGCCGTCACTGACCAGGGCATTGGCATCTCCGCCAAGGACCAGTCGAAACTGTTCAAGCCCTTCCACCAGATTGGGCAGTTGAAAGCCGGGGCTCCAGGGGGGGCCGGGCTGGGCCTTCTGGTATGCCGGAGACTCGTCGAAGCCCACGGTGGCCGCATCTGGGTAGAATCTGAGGTTGGCCAGGGCTCTAGTTTCTCGTTTACATTGCCTATCGGGAAACGGCCCGCGAGGAAACGGTCTACAAAGAAACCGCTCCGTTCACAGTGAAAACCCCTAGCGCGACTTGATGTTTCGCCTCATTCTGCCGGGAGGCCTCCAGGATCTCTTGTGTCGAAGTGAGAGGGAACCGGGAGCGTACTTCCAACACTTCGGGTTGCTTGTCCCTTGCCTGGCTCCTAGCTCTGTGGGGGGCTGAACTGCGCAGTCAATGCAGAGCCGCAGTCAGGGCACTGGGCAGCATACCAGTCGATGGCGCAGCTACAGTGGGAACAGCGCCACCTTCTTTCCTGCTCTTCCACCCAGGCATCAACGCCTGCCTCCCGCTGACAACGGATGTTCTCCAGCACTTCACCGTGATGTGGCAGTCCGTCATTGTTGAAATCAAGAATCTGCTGACAGGGAGAATCGGAGCACTGGCTGCAGTAGTTCAGCCCCTTCTCCAGCGCGCAAGCACGAAGGGCACAGTCACGGCAGACAATAGCCACCACCCCGGGAGATAGACAGCCTTCACAGGCAAGATCTTCTGCTTTTATGGGTCGCCCCTGCTGGACCGTGAGCACCTCGGCTATCTGCTCCAGCAGCTTGGTATCACCCCTCTTGCCAGCCAGACGAATGGTGCACGCACCGCAGTACAGCCCGCAGGGCGCTATCAGATTCTCTTGTTCCTTGTTCGTCATTGTATGCTCCTGGTATCAGAGCTTGGCAAACCTCCCTCAGAACATTCTGGCAAGTGGTACCATGATATGCAAGTCTCCTGTGGCACCGGGTAGCTCCGCTGGGAGCGCCGATCCCTTGTCGAAAACTTGCATATGTGTATACACATGATATACTAGCGGCTAAGGAAGACGGGGGGAACGTCATATGCTGTCGAAGTTAAAGATACTGGCCCTTCTGTTGCTCGTCGGACTGCTGGCAACAGCACTCCCCATGGTGATGACCCCTGACACCACTTCGGCAGATTCCACGGGATTGACCAGCCCAACCGCTAACGGCGCTTTCATTGGCAATGGCTTTGAAGTTACTCCCTCCGCCGCTTATGCCGATGCCGGCCTCACCGCCCAGAACATTGACGGGAACGGGGACAGCCACCTGTACTACAACTACGGCTTCAATATACCTGCTGGTGCCACCATCAAGGGCATCGAGGTGAGGTTGGACTGGTACCTGGACAGCGACAATGGCACAAACGGCATGAGCGTAGACCTTTCCTGGAACGGCGGGTTGAACTGGACCACGGCACAACCTGATTATGTGGAGACTACCACCGAGCACACTGCCATTCTTGGCGGACCGGCGGATAGCTGGAACCGTGCCTGGAATCCCAATGAATTCTCCAACGCCAACTTCCGCGTGAGAGTAACCTGCACTTCCGACGACCCTGCCAGGGATTTCTATCTGGACTGGGTGCCTGTCAACATCTACTACGCGCCCGTGGCCTGGCTCGAAGTCACCGGCAACAGCAGTATGCCCGCTGGCGGGAGCAACCAGCTGACCGTTACGGCAAGAGATAATGAGGGTAATGTGGCTGTGAACTACAGTGGTTCCAAATCCCTCACTTTCTCCGGTCCCGGAATCGCCCCGGGGCAGCAGATCCCCACCATCGGCGGCGTGCCCGTCGGGAATAGTATCTCGCTAACCTTCGCGGACGGTGTCTCTACTGCCACCTTGATAGCCTATAGAGCCGAGACCACAAACGTCGATGTAAGCGGCGGAACCATCAACTCCTACGGCAACACAGCCTATGACCTCGACCTCACCGTCAATCCGGCAGCAGCCTCCCGACTGGAAGTAATCGGCACGGCCACCATGACAGCCGGTGCTACCAACGGACTTACCATCACCGCCAAAGACACCTACAGTAATACAGACACCAACTACACCGGTCTCAAAGCACTCAACTTCTCCGGCCCTGGCACAGCTCCAGGAGGGCAGATTCCGACCGTAAACCTTGTCA
>JBGOWL010000025.1:0-11246 GCA_041478585.1 Dehalococcoidia bacterium
CTTACTCTCCAGAACATTCTCTACCAATTCATTGATTAGAGTCAGAGGATCATCGTAAAACTTCGATTCAGGCGATGGCTTGATTCTGCTACCCAAGGACGAGGGGGCCATGTCTCTGATATCATCTAAGGTTGCTTCTGATCGGTTGTCCAGCTTGGCGACAGCTTGTACTTTCTCGTAGAGCGAGAGCGTAGCTCTCACACTGGCAGCTTGATCCATCTCTTTTGTCCAGGGTTCCTCACGTGTAGCTCGTACCAGAGTGACTATGGCATCAATGATCTTGTCTGGCATTGTGATGTTGTCTATTCTGAGGCCGTATCTGAGCACTATCTCCCTCTCTCTTTCTAGAGACTCAGGATAACCCATTTTGGCTACATCGAATCTGTCTAGAAGCACATCGGAAAGCTCTTCAACTCCAGCTCTCTCTCTGGGGTTCATGGTGGCGATCATCACAAAATAAGCCGGATAATCTACGTCATAGGGTCCTATGGTCGCGATTCCCTCCTCCAGAACCTGTAGCAGGGCATTTTGCAGTTTCTCAGTGACTCTGTTGAGTTCATCAAAAAAAACGATTCCCCGATTACCTTTCAGTAGCTTGCCTGGTACGAAGGCTCGATAGTCCTGCGGGCCATACTTGAAAGCTTGAGTCGGATCAATGTCTCCCAGAAGATCCTCTACAGTAAGATCAGGCGAACCCTGTAATCTTATGAACCTTTGCTCACCAAGAATAGTGGTAGCCTGCAATTCCTCACCTGCGGAAGCTTTTGCCTTGCATTGTGGACAGACGGGTTCTTCCGGGCGGCAGTGGTAGGGGCAGCCCTTCACTATTTTTATTTGGGGCAAAGCCGCAGCTATATGCTTGGCAAGGGTAGTTTTCCCTACTCCGGGTGGCCCCTCAATCAGTATATGGTGGCTGGCTAGCAATGAAGCCAATATCTTCTTCTTGGCATCCTCTTGACCAACAATGACTGAAAGCATGTCGTTACCATTGTCTACGAATTTCAGGATCGTTTCCCGTAATCCCTCAATCATCTTTCCTCCTGTCCAGAAGAGTATACTATACAATCGTAGCTCGAACCAAACCAGGACAGTGCGATGACGGAAGAGCAGTTGGCTTCCTTTGCCTAGAAATGAAGTTGCCCATGGCCTTGCTCTTGGATCTAATCGGATGGAATCAAATGAGATGTGCATTGTCCCGCCCTTCCCGCAGCGGGATAGACGGGCTTTGACTGTTCTTTGACGCTTGCGAATAGTCGTTGTTATAATTGCCTTACTGCACGAACGAAGTGGGATGTTGAAGGTATTATGTTGACGGTGGATGAGGTAAACAATACTTTTGCTGAAAAGGGACTATACGTCAAGCTGCCATTGCCCACTCATTTCTTAGTTAAGAACCTGAGGATTCTGGAGAAGAGAAAGATTCCAGGCGGAGTTGGACTACTGCTGAGTGTGGAATTTGTCAATGACAGCGGCGAGAATGTTTCCGATCTGTTCCATTGTGAGGGAGAACTTGAAGTAGATAGAGAGAAGAAACTCAAAACAACAGAGATTCAGCAACCGCCGCTTTCAGATCTGTTGCCTCTACGTTCTGAAGAGGGCTTTGAGAATGATGATGAGGCCAGAGCTTACTTGAAGGAAGCCATTGGCCATCTTCTGGAGGACAAAGGCTATCTCCCTGCTGAACAAAAGGATGTCGATCTGTACTTTGAAAGACAGGGAAAGGGTTTCTTCGTTGATCTGGCACTAAGGTGCGATGATCTCACTCTCCAAAGAGCATATGAGTTGGTGGAGCTGAGGCAAAGGTACGGCGTTGATCACGAGTATGGTCTTCTAATCCCGGCTTTTCAGGAGTCTTTGGGTGTCCCGCTTCTAAGTGAGGAGCGCTGGATACTAAGGAACCAGGAGTACCTGGCAGCAAATCGGATTGGGGTATATGCTGTTGACAACTGGAACCCCAATCTGATGTATGCTTTTAGTATCCATCCTGCTCCAAGGGAGCTCAAGAAATACTTTATGATTACGGGGCCAAAATGGTCCCTGGTACGTAGCAGATACGTTCTGCGTAGACCCAAGAGAAGGGTGGCCCGTGGGCTAGGCTCTTCATCGGATACCACTGAGATGACTAGCGGGACATAGGTGAATGAATTGAGGGGATATCTGGCGGAAAGGTGAATAGGCGATGGGATGGCAGGTGACGGCGACAACAATTCGATGTGATTGGGTAGATGATTTTGCCGTTGTCATGGTATACGGAGATGGCACAGCGAAATGTGCCTATGTAAATAGACATAGCAGGGCCAAGGGTGGCAAGAAGAGACTGAAGAACTGCAAATGGCCTGATTGTCCGCTGGTGAACGATTTCCGGGAGCGTGCGTTCGCGATTTAGTATCGCTGTGCTGGGCTTATGCATACTTGACCAGAAGGGCAGCCTTTGGAAGCAACCTTTTTCGGATCCCTGGCTTACCGTCTATGCTATGAACAAGAAATTGTGAAATCATTATCTTCGAACCTCTGGCCGAGCAACATCTTCAGCAGATCGTCGAACTACTATTGAAGGAACTACAGAAGCGGCTCTCTGAGCTGAGCTCACTGATGCTGCTAAGGTCTGGCTGGTTAAGGAGGGCTATGACCCTGTTTTTGGTGCAAGGCCGTTGCGACGGGCTATCCGCCAGCATCTGGAGAATCCAATTTCCACAAGGATATTGGATGGGGAACTAACAGAGGGCGATGTCATACTGGTCGATTTTGTGGCTGATGGGTTGATGATCAGCAAGAAATAGCTAATGAAATTGTTGCTTCAGCGAGTAGTTCAAGCTTCGGTTAGTGTTGGAGGGGATGAGGTGGCCCAGATCGGCAGGGGGTTGGTATGTTTGGTGGGGGTGGCTCAGGGCGATACGGAAGGTGACGCGCGCTACCTGGTCGATAAGACGATAAACCTTCGTATCTTTTCTGACGAGGCAGGCAAATTCAACCTTTCACTTCTTGATGTTAATGGGCAGATCCTGGCTGTCAGTCAGTTTACGCTGCTGGCTGATACTCGCAAGGGACGCCGTCCGAGCTTCATTCAAGCAGCCTTGCCAGTTGATGCTGAAGTTCTGTTCAACAGGTTTGTGGAACTAGCGAAAGCCACGGGCTTGAGGGTAGAGACGGGATGCTTTCAGCAGCATATGCTTGTGCGTATACATAATGATGGTCCGGTCACTGTTCTCCTAGATAGCAGGGATAGCAAGTTGTGACTGGTCTTTGGACTCTTCCCGTCTAGCTGCTAGATCGGCCAGGCAGCCGCTGTAAAATTCCCCGCAAGATAAGCGCAATCTTGCGGGGAATACAGTAGCGGACTACGAAAGACTTTCTTGTGCTAGAGGTTCCTCTTGGAGCGAGAGAAGGAACTGGGACTCGGCCTGACCTTCCAGTTCTTCAGGTCCAGCTTCCCCTATTGTCGCTGATATACTATCCATCAGTGAGATGGGCTGAACTATCTGCAGCTCTTCAGGTCCGAGGCAGCGAGCAGGAATCAATCTCCCTATGATCACATTTTCCTTCAGTCCTGCCAGTTTATCTATCTTCCCGTTTATGGCGGCTTCTGTCAGTACTCGAGTGGTTTCTTGGAAGGAAGCTGCAGCCAGCCAACTCTCAGCGTTCAGAGAAGCCTTCGTTATCCCCAGTAGAGCAGGTTGAGCTGTAGCCGGTTCGCCAGCTTCAGCCACAACTCTAGCGTTGATATCCTCAAAGACAAAGCGATCCACCAGATCTCCCGGGAGTAGGTCAGTATCACCGGGGGAGTCGGCCCGCACCTTCTGTAGCATTCGGCGCACAATGACCTCAATATGCTTGTCATTGATGGTAACCCCTTGAGAGCGGTAAACCTTCTGTATTTCATCTACGAGGTATCGCTGTACAGCTTCGCGACCTTTGATGCGCAGAATGTCTTGTGGGTTCGCGTGGCCATCAGTGAATTGGTCACCAGCCTTCACGCGAGAGCCATTCGCCACTCGGATGTTTGCTGTGAATGGGGCAGTATATTCCGCCTCCTCCTTTTCTTCATAGCTGATGATGAGGTTATCACCCTCAATGCTTACTTTGCCACTGATGGGAGCTATCAGAAGTGGAGATGGTGATAGTGACGCTGCGTCCTTTTTCTTGGGCTTGTCTGATGAGGTCTGCTTAGCCAAGACTGTTCCCACATCTACCCATTCGCCATCACTGACCTGTAGCTCTGCACTTGGTGGCAGGCGATATTCATTGCGATACAGCTCGGAACTGGTGATGCGGATTTTGTATCCATCCTCAGTGGGGACTATCTCTGCTATACCATCAATTTCGGAGAGGAGGGCCTGTCCCTTTGGCACCCGTGATTCAAAGAGTTCTTCGACGCGGGGTAAGCCAGAGGTAATATCCAGCCCCAATACTCCCCCGGTATGGAAGGTACGCAGTGTTAGCTGTGTACCAGGCTCTCCGATACTCTGAGCAGCAATAATGCCTACCGTGGTGCCCTCTTCCACGAGTCGACCTTTGGAAAGGTCAGTTCCGTAGCAGGATCTACATTGGCCGTGTCTTGATTGGCAATTGAGCGGCGTTCTCACACAAACCTGAGTTATTCCTGCCAGGACGATTTGCCTTGCCTTCTCTTCATCAATCGTCTCATTTCGATCGACGATGGTTCTGCCGTCAGCAGGGTCAGTAACTCTGGCTGCAGCCAGGCGTCCCACTATACGTTCAGTCAATGAGGGAAGGAAACCATCCTGTGGTTCTGTATACCAAGTACCTGAGGTTGTGCCACAATCTTCCTCGCACACAATCACATCCTGAACAATATCCACGAGGCGTCTGGTAAGGTAGCCAGCGTCTGAAGTTCTTAGAGCAGTATCTGCCAGACCCTTGCGGGCGCCGTGCGTAGAAATGAAGTATTCCAGTACAGAGAGTCCCTCATAGAAGCTTGATCTAATAGGGAACTCTATAATCTCGCCGGAGGGATCTGTCATTAGACCGCGCATGCCTGCCAATTGCCTGATCTGAGACATGTTACCCTTCGCTCCAGAGGTGGCCATCATGTAGACTCCGCCGTGCCGATCGAGAGAATCTGAAACAAGTTCGGCGACCTTGTCTGTTGTCTCCGTCCACTGATCTACTATTCTACTGTGACGTTCCTCATCAGTGATCAGACCGCTGTTATACTGATCTTCTATTTGGGTAACAACCTTCTCTGCCTGCTGCAGAATCCTGGACTTCTTCTGTGGCACCCTTATGTCATTGATGCTGATGGTGGTGCCGGACCTGGTAGCGTATTTGAATCCCAGTTGCTTGATGCTGTCAGCCATAAGAGCAGCGTCTTCTGCGCTTGACTGCTTAATACAGTCTGCGAAGAGTCTTTTCAGACGTGACTTATCCATCGTTTCGTTGATGAAGCCAATCTCCTTGGGTACAACACTGTTGAAAATGATACGCCCAATGGTGGTAGTGATCCGTTGTCCTTTGCCATCTGTTAACACTTCGATCTCAGCGCCTAGATCGATGATGTCCAGATCGTAGGCCAATTCAGCCTCTTCAAAGTTACGGAAGCATTTCCCCTCGCCTTTGGCACCCAGCCTTGGAGATGTCAAGTAATAACAGCCAAGAACCATATCGAGGGTTGGTGCTATTGCGGGTTCTCCGTTACTGGGCAGGATCATGTTATGGATGCTGAGCATTGACTTCCTTGCCTCCATAACTGCAGCCCTCGACAAGGGGACATGTACTGCCATCTGGTCGCCATCGAAGTCCGCGTTGAAGGCAGTGCACACCAGGGGATGAAGCTGAATAGCACTTCCGTCGATTAGTACAGGTTCGAATGCTTGGATACTGAGTCTGTGCAGTGTGGGGGCTCGGTTGAGTAGAACGGGCCTTTCCTTAACCACGTCTTCCAAGATACTCCAGATCTCTGGCCTTGCTCTTTCTACCATCCTTTTTGCGCTCTTGATATTGGTGGCAAGACCCTGCTGCACCAAACGAAACATAACGAAAGGCTTGAAGAGTTCGAGGGCCATACGCTTGGGCAGACCACATTGGTGGAGTTTCAATTCCGGGCCGACGATGATTACTGAACGTCCACTGTAGTCAACCCTCTTACCCAGTAGATTCTGGCGAAAGCGTCCCTGTTTACCTCGAAGCACATCTGATCGTGACTGCAATGGGCGATTGCCGGCACCTGTGATGGCTCTTCGTTGTCTCCCATTGTCGATGAGGGAATCAACTGCTTCTTGAAGCATTCTTTTTTCATTGTGAATAATGATTTCCGGTGCGCCCACATCCAACAGCCTTTTGAGGCGATTATTCCGGTTGATTACCCTTCGATAAAGGTCATTTAGATCACTGGTGGCGAATCTCCTGCCGTCAAGCTGCACTATGGGCCGCAAGTCCGGGGGCAGAACAGGGAGAATAGTCAGAATCATCCATTCTGGTTTGTTGCCACTGCGACGAAATGCCTCAACAACCTGCAATCTCTTGATTGCTTTCTTTCGTCTCTGCCCTGAAGCCGAGTTTATTTCGTCATGCAGGACGGAATGCACTTCATCCAGGTCGAGCTTTGTGAGGAATGTCAAAACAGCTTGAGCCCCTGTGTCCGCCTCAAAGATGGTTCCATATTTCTTCCTGAGTTCGCGATATTTGTTGTCTGTGAGCAGTTTCAGAGGACGCAGCTCCTCTATCTCTCCGATCTTCTCCTCGATCTCCTTGTCCAATCGAGTTCTCTCTTCGACAGTTAGCTCTTCCCTCTGAGATACTCCTTGTCTCTCCTCCTGTAGCTCTTGGACCAACTCTTGCTTCGCAGCTTCATCTACTTTGGTTATGAGGTGCTGGGCAAAGTAAATTACACGTTCCAGACTACGTGGTGAGAGGTCGAGGAGTAGCCCCAGCCGGCTTGGTATTCCTTTCACAAACCAGCTGTGAGCGACAGGTGCAGCCAGCTCAATGTGCCCCATACGCTCTCTGCGCACTTTGGATAGGGTTACCTCCACACCACACCTATCGCAGCGTATGCCCTTGTAGCGTACCTTTTTGTATTTCCCACAATAGCATTCAAAATCCTTGGTGGGGCCGAAGATTCTTTCGCAGAAGAGGCCGTCCCTCTCTGGTTTGAGGCTGCGATAGTTTATGGTCTCTGGCTTCACTACCTCGCCCCAGGACCAGCTCTTGATGTGCTCTGGTGAGGCAAGGGAGATTCGTATTCCAGTTAGGCTGTCAGCACTAAGCAAGGGACTTCCTCCTTGGGCTAGCTCTTCTCTCCACCGAACAACTCGACTGCTAACCCTAGACTCTGCAATTCTCGGACGAGGACATTGAAAGACTCCGGCAAACCCGGTGGGTGTACATCGTCACCTTTGGTAATAGCTTCATAGGCCTTGGCTCTTCCGGCGATATCATCTGACTTAATGGTGAGGAGTTCTTGGAGGGTATAGGCAGCTCCGTAAGCTTCAAGTGCCCAGACCTCCATCTCGCCAAAGCGTTGGCCGCCAAATTGAGCCTTACCACCCAGTGGTTGCTGCGTGATCAGCGTGTAGGGACCTGTCGAGCGAGCATGAACCTTGTCCTCTACTAGATGGATCAGTTTCATCACGTAGACATATCCCACTGTCACTGGCTGGTCAAATGTTCTACCTGTACGGCCATCGTAGAGGATGGTTTTCCCATAGATCGGAGGAGAAACACTTCCTCCTCTGCTTATCTCTTCTGATTGGTGTTGTATCTGTTCGTTAGTAAGTCCTTTGGTAGAGACACCCAGTTCACTTAGCCATAGGCGGAGGCATGCCCATTTTGCATTGCCGTTGTGGTCTTGAGCGAATATCTTTTCTGCATCCTCCCCCTGAGTTTGAAGCCATTCTTTCGCACGCTGCAGTTTTCCATCTGGATCCATAACCAGACTACTGCTATTTGAATTGGCGTGTCGGACAATCCATGCTTTTGCCAGGGCATCTTCAATCACTGCTGTATCAGGCCCTTCAAACACTGGACAATCGCTTTTGAAGCCAAGCTCGTTGGCTGCCCAGCCAAGGTGTGCCTCGAAAATCTGCCCCAAATTCATTCTGGAGGGTACCCCAATAGGATTGAGGACTATGTCTAGTGGAGTGCCATCGGGCAGGAAGGGCATATCTTCCACAGGTAGTATACGGGCAATCACTCCCTTATTACCGTGTCTTCCGGCAAGTTTGTCCCCCTCGGAGCCCTTTCGTTTTTGGGCGATCCATACACGCACTAGTTTACTGACCCCTTCTGGTAGTTCATCGCGGTTAGTGAAGGTCTTTACTGCAATTACCAATCCTTTTTCACCGTGGGGTACACGCAGGGAGGTATCTTTCACTTCTCGAGCTTTCTCGCCAAAGATAACTCTGAGGAGTTTCTCCTCGGCGGTCAGCTCTGTTTCACCCTTGGGGGTGATTTTCCCAACCAGAATGTCCCCTGACTCAACGGTAGCGCCGACTTGTATGATGCCATCATCATCAAGCTTACGGAGGCTCTCTTCACCTACGTTAGGGATGTCTCTGGTTATTTCTTCAGCCCCCAACTTTGTCTCTCTGGCTTCAACTTCATATCTTTCAATATGAATTGAAGTGAATTTGTCATCTCTAATGATCTTTTCAGAGACGATGATGGCATCTTCGTAGTTATAGCCCTCCCAACTCATAAAACCGCAAAGCAGATTCTGGCCAAGCGATAGTATTCCGTCGTTGGTGGCTGAACTGTCGGCCAATACTTGTCCTTGGTGTACACGTTCGCCCTTGGTTACAATGGGACGTTGATTGACACAGGTTCCCTGGTTGGTTCGGACGAATTTCATCAGTGGATAGGCCTGTTCCTCGCCACTATTGGTCCTGACTACAATACGATTACCAGTTACGGATGTGACTTCACCATCATCATCAGCGAGAATCAATTGGCCGCTGTCTCGAGCCACCTGCCGTTCCATCCCTGTTCCAACTATTGGGGATTCGGAACAAAGCAAGGGTACCGCCTGACGTTCCATATTGGAGCCCATTAAGGCTCGGTTAGCATCATCATGTTGTAGGAATGGTATTAGAGAGGCAGATACACCTACTATCTGCTTCGGTGACACATCCATGAGGTCAATCTTTTCAGAGGTCTCCCTGTAGAATCGATCCTGTTTTCTCGCCTCAACCCTACTTTCCCTGAATTGGCCTTCAGGTGTCAGTGAGGAGTTGGCTTGGGCGATAACATATTTCTCTTCCTTGTCGGCTGGAAGGTAAACAATCCGTTGGGAAACGAAAGGCATCACTTTTATGGTTTCAACGGGTACCTTGGCGATTTGCTTGGCAATGTCACGAGTAATGCGTGCCCCTTCCACGGCAATCTGATGCCCGTCTTCGTCAACTATGGATTCTCCAAGCGTCCTATTCATCAATTCCTCAGGTGTATTTCGCACTTCTCGGAGGACTTCTCGATATGGGGTTGTTATGAAGCCGTATTCATCGATGGAGGCATAGGTAGCCAGAGAACTGATGAGCCCGATATTCGGACCCTCTGGTGTTTCGATAGGGCAAATGCGCCCGTAGTGAGAATTATGAATGTCACGGACCTCGAAGCCCGCGCGTTCTCTTGATAAGCCACCGGGGCCCAACGTTGAAAGACGACGTTTATGAGTCAACTCCGCCAGAGGATTGGTTTGGTCCATGAACTGACATAGTTGAGACCCGCTAAAGAAGTCCCTGATTGCCACAGTTATGGGTCTGGTATTGATCAGGGCATTAGGGGTGACGGTCTCAGGATCAACAATGCTCATGCGCTCCTTTATCATCCGCTCCAGGTTGAAGAGGGCAACATGGCACTGATTTTGGATTAGCTCTCCAACAGTACGCAGTCTCCGGTTGCTCAGATGGTCAATATCATCAGGTTTCTCCATACCATTATTGACCATTACGATGTGGCGTACTATTTCTATAAGGTCTTCCTGTGTGAGGGCGAGGTTGTCGTGTCTCGTTTCTGAGATCTCTCGCCCCAATCGTTTGTCAAGTTTGTAGCGGCCAACCCTGCCCAGATTGTAGTGCCGAGGATTGAAGAAGAGGTTATTCAACAGGGTTTTGGCATTGTCGATGTTTGGCAGATCCCCGGGTCGCATGCGTTTGTATATTTCAAGTATGGCCTCATTTTCGCTTCTGATAAATGAATCTTGCTTGGCACTTGCTGCAATAAAGGAGTGTTCAGGAGATGTATCAACATCACTGAATAGAGTGATTAGATCCTCAGTAGCCGCATAGCCAATCGCACGTAGGATTGTGGTTACAGGAAATCGCCTCTTGCCATTTACCTTTACCCACATCACATTCTTGGTAGTAGTCTCGAAGTCGAGCCATGACCCATGCTCTGGTATGAGTTTGCCGTAGCATAGTTCGCGCCCACTTGCTATGTCTAGATTGGTGGTTAGGTACAAACCTGGTGAACGGATCAACTGGCTCACAACCACCCGTTCCGCTCCGTTGATAATGAAGGTGCCATTGGGAGTCATCAACGGGATATCTGTGATTAAGATATTCTGTTCCTTGATTTCTCCTGTCTCTTTGACTATCAGTTGCACCTTGGCGTAAAGTGAAGCTGAATAGGTCAGGTCGCGTTCTCGGCACTCTAACATTGAGTTCTTGGGTGCCCCAAGCTCGCAGTTGAGAAAGCGCAATTCCAGTCGTGCATCTTGAATGGTGAGGTCATGGAAAAGCTCCCCCAACCCTTCCTCTTGAAATCTAAGGAAAGAATCGAACTGGACTTGAATTAGGCTGGGTATTTCTAAGACCTGGGAGGTTTTGGCGAAAGACTTTCTGGGGGGTATCTGTGCTTGCGAAATTGGCGTAGACGGAATCAACTCTTTTATGTCCACTCTCCTTTACTGGGTATGATGCGCCCTATGCCTGCAAAAAGTAAAAAGAGGATACATCTACACTAGTACACTAAGATGGGAATAATCGAGGAATCGCACTGCATAGGGTGATCTACAATCTATTAATTGTAATCAACCTGCTGACCTTTGTCAAGTACAGTTGTGGCTGTTTGTGGATGTTCTACGATTATGACAGGGGTTAAGCGTTCAGGGAAAATGTCACCCTATGGAGGAGACAGTCACGTTGAACGCGAAAGAACAGAAGAGGCTAATGGTTCTCAACAGGGTAGGGGAGGGGCGAATCGTGGCGGGTGCGGTGCGATGAAATTGTGAATAGGCCTTACTTGCCTAGATGCCTCCATAGCCAAGAGTTTCATGCGTCTTAGGCAAC
>JBGOWL010000124.1:0-5446 GCA_041478585.1 Dehalococcoidia bacterium
CCACCAAGGCAATGGCTGCCACCAGGAAAGGTATCATCTCCCTGCTGGTGATGTTGAACAATCCCACAATGATGCCCAAGATCACCAGGATAAGGACAATGGTACCGTTATCCCGAGACACACCACCGGCGATGATGGCCAAAAGCATGCCTACGAAGAACGCTATGGCACCGAGTACGACCGTTATGCTTCTCTGAGGTTTCGATGCTGATTGATTGGCCATAATATGACCTCACCCTCCTTTCTAGAGACCACTTCGGCTCTGGCCAAGAAGTCTAGCAACAACCGAAGACACTTGTCAAGATGTTGCATCGCTCTCGATATTATGTCTACCAAATTGCTCACTGTTTCCGTGATTCTTGGAGTCATCGATCATGTGTCCCTTCCATCGCGGCCGGTGTCTGCCAAGCATGCTTGAGCTGAACCCCTGCCGGGCATCCTGTCACAGATCATGGGGTTCAAGAATCCGGACACGGGCGGCTATGGGGAAGAGCATAGTGAGCATGTGATCATAGGCGTGGACAGCCCATCGAGCTTGACATAGAGGTGGCACTTGGCTCAGAATAGGCACTGATTTTCTCAGTTCCAATGACTGTTCTTTCTTTTTGCGAGATTTGATGCGAACGCGAGTTCTCATTGTCAACACGCCTTTCCCCTTAGACGAACTTCCTGTGCCACCGCTGGGCCTGGCCTACCTTGCTGCTGCACTGGAAAGAGAGGGGGTCGACGTCCAGATTTTCGACCTCCTTGTGGCCAAGTACTCTCCCCAAGCACTGAAAAGGAGACTGGGAGAGTATCAGCCTCATGTTGTTGCCGCTACCTGCTCCACCTTGAACTACAGTATCGCCTCCAGAATCCTCAGAGTCTGTAAGAACTTCGATTCGAATCTGGTTACCCTCATCGGAGGACCGCACGTTAGCTTCACGGCCAATCAGGTTGTTGAAGATGCGCCGTGGATTGATGTCGTTGTGAGAGGAGAAGGTGAACATACTCTGGTAGATCTGGTGAATTCATTGGCCTACGGGAGGGACCTGGCACAGGTTTCTGGCATCGCCTTTCGAAGGAATAGCGAGGTTGTGGTTACGTCGCCCCGCCCTCTTATCAAGGAACTCGATAGACTCCCCTTGCCTGCCCGTCATCTCCTCCCTCTATCAAAGTATCGAGCCCTCAAGGCGCCGTGCACTGTTATCACCAGCAGAGGGTGCCCCTTCGGATGCATCTTCTGTTCAGCGCCGAAAATGTTCGGCAGGGGTGTCCGATTCCGGAATCCTCAGGCGGTCGTTGATGAGATAGAGATGCTCAATCGAGAGTTTGGCTTTGAACAGATTAACATTGTGGATGATACCTTTACGGTCAAGGAACAGCATGTGGAGAGCATTTGCGAAGGGTTGATAGACCGTGGTCTCAACGTCAAATGGTCGGCTTACTCCCGTGTGGACACAGTGAACCCTCACACGCTGCGCCTGATGAAGCAAGCCGGCTGCACATGGGTCTGCTACGGCCTTGAGTCAGGCGCCCAGAGGATTCTGGACAGGATCAAGAAAGGGATTACAGTGGCTCAGGCCAGGGAAGCGGTGAGGATGGCAAAGGAGGCCGGCATAGATGTGATGGTTTCCTTCATCCTGGGCTTGCCCGGGGAAAACGGAAGGACCGCCCAACAGTCAGTCAGACTTGGCGAGGAGCTTCGCAAGAACTATGGTGTCTACTACGGCTTTCATATCCTGGCTCCTATGCCCGGTACCGAAGTACGTGAAAAGGCTGACGAGTATGGAATCAGAATACTTACCCACGACTGGGCAAAGTACGATGCGAATCGCCCGGTGGCCGAGCCCATTGGCTTCACCACTGACCAAATGAAACGCGTAATGGCTGATTACGAGCAAGCTATCAATGAGGCCTGGAAGGACATAGTGTCAAAAGCAGAGTGCGGAGATCCCTTGTGTAAGGAAAGGATGACAAGAAGTGGCACCGTAGATTTCGTATGGAAGCTGCTGAAAAGCAACGCAATTGAGCATGCGGGGCGCTCAAACGATCATCAGAGCGAGCTAGCAAGAACAATATCTCGTAGACTCGATGTGCCTCTGGATGTGGCCCAACGAGAGTTGGCAAGATTGGTTGCCGAGGGCAACCTCACCTGTACTCAAGCAGCACAGCAGAGACATACCACTTGGCAGTGGACCTAGCGCCTCAATCACCATCACGGCAGGATCTGTAGTATTCTGTCACCCTTCTTAAGGCCTTAGCCGCCCTCTCGAAGTTAGGGAAACTGGGCACTCCTTTATCAATCAGTTTTTTTCTGATTTCCAGCGCCTCCACTTCCAGTTGCCCTGAAGAAATGACGATCATGAAGGATTTAGGGCATCTGTCCTTGAAGTCACCCAGGGCCTCAACAAGAGTGTCAACATAGGACGGGTAATAGTCCCAGATTTGAGACAGGAAGGGTAGAGATAGTTCCAGTACTAGGGAGTCGACATTCTCGTCAGTGCTCAGTATATTCAGAATCCTGATAGAATCATCTATCGAAGGCGCGTGCCAGGAAATGTCCAGCGGATTGAGATAGTTGCCGCCTATGATATTGAAGAAGGAAGCAAATTCCCTATAGGCACTATGGCTGAGCATGGGGGCTGTTAGGCCGGCCTGTGCAAAAGCATCAGCGATCACCACTGATTGACCTCCACTTTGCGCCACCAGCCCCACGCTGGACCCAAGAGGGGCTTTCAGATAAAGAAACGCCTTCACGCAATCAATCATCTGGTCAAGATTGTCAACCTCAATGGCTCCGCACTGCCTGATCATGGATCTCCATATTGTTGGGCTAGAAGCCATGGACCCGGTATGATATGATATCGCCCGGTATCCCTCCTCAGCTTTCCCGCCTTTCCAGACGAGCACGGGTTTCTTGCGCGTTGTTTCGCTCAGGCAATGAAGGAACCTGGTACCCTCTTTCACACCTTCTATGTACATGCCTATTATCTCGGTTTCCTGGTCTTGGGCCAGGTATTCCAGGTAATCTGTGCTGTCAAGAACAACCCCATTGCCATAGCTTACCGATTTACTGATTCTAATTCCGTTGCGTGCTCCCACAAGGCTAAAAAAGATTGCATGGGTGCCACTCTGAGAAATGAAACCCACTGGGCCGGCCTCTCCATGATACTGGTTGACGTCATGGCGTATCCCGATCTTGGGATTGAAAATCCCCATGCAGTTCGGCCCGATAATGTTGAAGTCAGCTTCCTTCGCCATTTTGGCAAGGACGTCTTCCAGGTCTTTCCCTTCCTTGGTGTTTGTCTCCGCAAAGCCAGAGGTGAAGATGGTTGCCCCACCGACTCCTTTTCTTATGCAGTCGCTTACAATTCTGGGGACTGCTGATCTTGGAACAGCAACAACCACATAGTCTACAGATTCGGGAATCTCGAGCAAGCTAGAGTAGTTTTCTATCCCCAGCCTTTCTATTCCTGGCAACTCCTGGGGATCAATCTGGACAGAGTAAACCTTTCCCCTGAAAGTGCTCATACTCCTGAGCCATACATAGCCATTCCCCATTTTGTCTCCCACCACTGCCACATAGCGTGGGTTGAAGGCCCTGTCCAATTCCCCTTTATTCATGATGCAGCAAGATTACCCCGCTTTCCTTCGCTAACATGATCTCTCCTTGTGGCCTTTCGGGAATGTCTGAGGAATTCCGATAGATACTTTGAGTCTGGTTGTTCTATTCTATCACCCTCCATTCGAAAAGGCATTTCAAGCTGGGGCCACGGAGGAGCCCAACAGTAGCGGTTTGCCCCGCCAGATAGGCATGATGTATCATATCTTCTGGTTCGTTTCTTTCAGGTGGAATACCACCAGGTTGGATACTTCATGCCTGCAAATTCGGACTATTCTTTCAGTCAATTACTGATCGACATGAGATAGGAGGTTCAAATTGGCATCAGCGCTTAGTGGGCTTAGAGTACTAGACCTTACTGGATTGGGACCGTCCGCACTTGTTTCAATGACACTAGGAGATATGGGTGCAGAAGTCATCAAATTGGATATGCCACCTGGAGGTGGTCACAGGGGGGTTGGCGATGGCCTTGACTATTTCCCAGAGTCAGCTGATGAAGCAGAGAAAATGACTGCCTATGTGGCCATCAACCGGAATAAGAAAAGTGTGGCGGTCAACCTCCGGACTGAGGCAGGGCAGAAAATTCTTCACAAGCTCGTCGCGATTTCTGATGTTGTCATCGAAAGCTTCCGCCCGGGAGTAATGGACCGTATGAACGTAGGCTATGAAGCCCTGGCCAGGACAAACCCCAGAATCATTTACTGCGCCGTGTCGGGTTATGGGCAGACTGGACCATACAAGAGCTTCCCTGGCCACGATGGCAATTATGCTGGCTTCGGAGGCGTGCTGGGTTTGACAGGGGTACGCAGCGATGATGCTCCGATCATGGCACTCAATGTAGTGGCAGACCTGGCTATCGCATACTTGAATGCCACTATTGGTGTTCTGCTGGCTATCTGTGCTCGGGAAAGGACAGGCAAAGGTCAGTTAGTTGATATTTCTATGACCGACGGTGTGGTTGCGCTTCTCGCTGGCATACCCGGCGCGACCGAATACTTCTATAGCGGATTGCTGCCACAGCGCGGAGAAACACTGACCAGTGGCAATAGCCCCTTTTACAGTGTATATGAGACCAAAGATGGGAAGTACATTACCATATGTCCGATCGAGCCACGTTTCTGGGGGAATATGTGTCGCGCTCTCGGTCGTGACGACCTGACACCTCACGAGTTTGCCCCAAGCCCCAAGAAAGAAGAGATGCTCAACGATCTCAAGAAGATCTTCCTAACTAAGACCCGAGACGAATGGTTTGATCTGCTCACCAAAGCAGACGTGCCAGTGGGCAAGATCCTGGATGTGGGCGAAGTCTTCACAGATCCACAAGTGGTCCACCGTCAGATGTTAGTTGAAGTGCCTCATCCCAAATTTGGCAACGTGAAACAGGTGGGCATCAGCATCAAACTTTCGGATACACCGGGCAAGATCCGAAGCCTGGCAGTCCCATTGGGTCGACATACTGAAGAAACACTCTCAAATCTGGGATATTCCAAGGCCGAGATACAGAAACTGCGCCAAGAGAATGTGGTTGCCTAAGACGCATGAAACTCTTGGCTATGGAGGCATCTAGGCAAGTAAGGCCTATTCACAATTTCATCGCACCGCACCCGCCCCGATTCGCCCCTCCCCTACCCTGTTGAGAACCATTAGCCTCTTCTGTTCTTTCGCGTTCAACGTGACTGTCTCCTCCATAGGGTGACATTTTCCCTGAACGCTTAACCCCTGTCATAATCGTAGAACATCCAGAGCCGCACAACATTTGCTGTTGTTGTCCAGTGAAAATGTCAGTCTTATTGTTCAGTGAATTTGTCAGTCCTAGTCATGGAAACCCTTGTATCGTCTACG
>JBGOWL010000003.1:0-31392 GCA_041478585.1 Dehalococcoidia bacterium
CAGCGGTTGAAGTTCTTGAGCAGGCGATCAGGAATGCAACACCGCAGTTGCAAGTCAAGGGGCGGCGGGTTGCAGGTTCCACGTATCAGGTGCCGATGGAAGTCACTGGCTATCGTGGTACAGCCTTGGCGATACGCTGGTTGATAGACTCAGCTAGATCGCGCAGCGGTAAGTCAATGGCGGAGAAGCTTGCTGCCGAGATTGTGGATGCTTTCCGCGGTCAGGGAGCTGCAGTCAAGAAGCGTGAGGAGACTCACAAGATGGCTGAGGCGAACAGGGCCTTTGCCCACTTCAGATGGTAGAGAACTCAGTGATCACTAAACAGTCTTCTGGATCGATCACCTTCCCTGAATTAGGAGCAGACAGAGCAAAGGCCGGGGAAATGGCTGAGGGTTTCTCTCTAAGTCAGATAAGGAACATCGGCATAATTGCACATATAGATGCCGGCAAGACTACAGTCACTGAAAGGATTCTGTACTATACCGGTCGCACTTACAAGGTCGGTGGGGTAGATGAGGGGACAGCGGTGATGGACTGGATGGATCAGGAGCGTGAGCGGGGGATTACTATCACTGCTGCGGCCACCACGGCCTATTGGCTGGGTCGTCGTATCAATATCATTGATACTCCAGGACATGTGGATTTTACGGCTGAGGTTGAGCGCAGTCTCCGTGTTCTTGATGGCGGAGTGGTTGTTTTTGATGCCGTGGCCGGTGTTCAGCCGCAATCAGAGACCGTGTGGCGTCAAGCAGATAGATATAAGGTTCCTCGGATTTGCTTTGTGAACAAGATGGATCGGGTGGGGGCTAGTTTGCATCGAACGGTAGAGATGATAGGCAAGGTTCTGGGTGCCAAGGTTGTTGTTGTTCAATTGCCTTTGGGTGAGGAGAAGTCGTTTAAGGGGATTATCGACCTGGTGGAAAGCAAGGCCGTGCTTTTTTCGGGGGATGTTGATTCGCAGCCGGTCGAGATAGACATTCCAGAGGATTATCGAGAACGAGCTCGTGTGGAACGGGACATTCTTGTGGAGAGACTGGCTGAAGAAGATGATCTGTTGATGCATGCCTACCTAGAGGGACGTGAGATAACAGCTTCGGATATGAAAGGTGCTTTGCGCAGGGCATGCCTGGCCAGCAGAGTCGTGCCGGTTCTTTGTGGGAGTGCTTTGCGCAACACGGGTATCCAGCCATTGCTCGACGCCATAGTGAATTATCTGCCTTCACCGTCGGATGTGGCGGCGGTTGAAGGTGTTGAACCGGAAACGGGCAAGGTGGTTATGCGTCCGGCTGATGATGATGGGCCTTTCACGGCACTCGCTTTCAAGGTGGTTACCGATCCCTTTGTGGGCCGACTGGTCTATCTGAGAGTCTACTCGGGAACGGCGGAGCCCGGGGCAAGACTGCTCAATGCTGCCAGGGATCGGAAGGAGCGTCTTGGACGGGTACTGAGGATGCATGCCAATCATCGAGAAGAAGTGAGCAGGATCTATGCTGGGGGGATTGTTGCTTGCTTGGGTCTGAAGAATACTCTCACCGGTGACACGTTATGCGATCCTTCTGCGCCTATACTTCTTGAAGCCATACGCTTTCCGAACCCAGTAATGTCAGTTGCCATAGAGGCCAGGACCAAGGGTGATGAGGACAGGATTGGGGAGGCTATGCTGAAACTGACCGAAGAGGATCCCACCTTCGAGAGACATTATGATGATGAAACAGGTCAAACCATCATCTCCGGTATGGGTGAGCTTCATCTGGAGGTCCTGCTGGAACGCATGAAGCGTGAGTTTAGGGTGGATGCGAAGCTTGGGAAGCCCCAAGTAGCATATAAGGAAACGATCACTGAGCCGGCGCAGGCGGAAGGAAAATTCATAAAGCAGTTTGGTGGCCGGGGTCAGTATGGTCATGTTCTGCTTGAACTGGAGCCTGGCGAAAGAAACAGTGGCTTTGTGTTTGTTAACAAGATCAAGGCCGGAGCTATTCCCAGGGAGTATGTTCCGGCTGTTGAAGCAGGAGTGAAGGAGGCCCTACAAAGGGGGGTTCTGGCGAACTATCCCATAGTTGATATCAAGGCAACTCTGCGTGATGGTAGTTATCATGAAGTGGATTCCTCTGAGATTGCTTTCAAGATCGCAGGCTCGATCGCTTTGAAGGAAGGAGTGCGACGGGCCAAGCCAGTACTGCTGGAGCCTATTATGAAGCTGGAGATATTCACTCCCGAGCAATTTCTGGGAGAGGTGTTGGGTGATATTGATGCTAGAAGGGCCCATATTGAGGGTGTTGAGACCCAGGGAGATATGAGGGTGATCCAATGTTTTATCCCCTTGGGAGAGACTTTTGGTTATACTACAATACTTCGGTCCTTGAGCCAGGGCAAGGCTACTCAGTCAATGGAGTTTCATCATTATGAAGAGCTGCCGCCGGGTTTGACGGAGCCGATTATTACCAGGGTCAAGGGAAGGGCGGCATAGGCGTGGCAAAACAGAAGATCCGTATTAAGTTGAAGTCTTTTGATCATAGAGTACTGGATCAATCAGCCGTTCAGATTACTGAAACGGCGGAGCAGACTGGAGCGAGAGTGGCCGGTCCAGTGCCTCTGCCGACGCGCATTGAGAAGTTTTGTGTCATCCGCTCTCCATTTATTGACAAAGACTCGAGGGAGCAATTCGAAATCAGAACCCACAGACGGCTCATTGATATTCTGGATCCTACTGCCAAGACTATCGAGTCTTTGACTCGGCTCAATCTTCCCGCAGGGGTGGATGTAGAGATAAAGCTGTGAAACAGGGCAATGCAGGAAGAGAAGGCGTGTCAAGGTTAATTTCGTGGTGATGTACAAGGGTTCCTAGGTCGGATAGATTATGGCAGCACGAGTAGTCAAAGGGATTATTGGCCGCAAGCTAGGCATGACACAGATATTTGACAGTGAAGGGAACCTTGAGGCAGTCACTGCTATCAAGGCTGGCCCTTGCTATGTCGTTCAGAAGAAGACGCAAGCTAAAGATGGTTATGATGCAACCCAGCTTGGTTTCGGTGAAACTAAGCGTCGTAATTCTCCCGAGAAGGGGCATCTCAAGGGAGTAGGACGGCCGCTTAGATACCTCAAGGAGTTCAGGTTTGATGATGGTGGCTCCTTTGAGGTAGGACAGACGCTGGACGCTGGGGTCTTTGAAAAAGGTGATAAGGTTGATGTGGTGGGTGTATCGAAGGGCAAAGGTTTTGCAGGTGGGGTCAAACGGTATCACTTTCGTGGAGGTCCCAAGACGCATGGTCAATCTGATCGCCACCGGGCTCCTGGCTCTGTGGGTGGTACGACCTCTCCAGGGAGGGTGTACAAAGGGACTCGTATGGCAGGGCATATGGGAGACGCGAAGGTAACTGTTCGTAATGTTGAAATAGTTCAGGCTGATCCAGCTCGCAATCTTATCCTAGTAAAAGGCGCGGTACCCGGTGCTGTGGGTGGAATTGTGCTTGTTAAGAACAGGAAGTTATTGAAAAAGAGAAGATGACTATGGAACTTCCAGTGCGCAATGTGCTAGGTGAGACTGTTGACCATATACAAGTGGAGGATAGAGTCTTTGCCTTGCCTTTCAATGAAAGTGTGGTACATCAGGCAATGGTGAGACAATTGGCTAATGCTCGCCAAGGGACGGCAGATACGAAGACGAGAGGCGAGGTCACTGGGAGCACGAGGAAAGTCTATCGTCAGAAGCATACTGGACGGGCACGCCGGGGCAGTATACGCTCACCGCTTCTCAGGGGTGGAGGGGTAGTTTTCGGCCCTCATCCTAGAAGCTATAGGCAGAGGATGCCAAAGAAAATGCGTCGTCTAGCAGTCAAATGCTTACTCTCGGCAAAGGCTTCCTCAGGCGAGTTGGTGATCGTGGACAGATTTCAATTGAAAGAACCCAAGACAGCAGAGATGGCGCAGATATTGAAAGCGTTGGATGTGAAGGCGTCAGCTCTTGTTGTGACTCTGAAACCAGAACCGGAGGTAGTCAAAGCGGCGCGAAATCTGCCAAAAACCAAGACATCGCAGGCTGCTTTGCTCAATGTTGTGGATCTTCTTTCATATAGGTTCCTGATAATTACTGTCGATGGAATACGCAGTGTGGAGGATATCTTAATGAGGGAACGGTGTCCTTCACAGGTTGGATAGAAAATGCACTCTCTCGAAGTACTACGTCGGCCCGTGATCACTGAAAAGAGCACTGCCCTGCAAGTGCAGAGTAAGTATGCTTTTGAGGTGGCGGACAGGGCCAATAAGCGTCAGGTCAAGGAAGCAGTGGAGAAAGCCTTCAAGGTCAACGTGGTTGGTGTGAATATTATCACTGTTCATGGCAAAACAAAAAGGGTGGGGAGGCATCAGGTAAAGACGTCTTCCTGGAAAAAGGCTCTGGTCACGCTTCAATCAGGGCAGAAGATCGAGTTTTTTGAAGGTGTGTAGAAATGGCGCTTAAGGTTTACAGACCTACTTCTCCAGGCAGGCGGGGTATGACCGGTCTGACCTTTGAGGAAATCACTAAGAAGAAGCCGGAGAAGTCTCTGCTCTTGCCACTCAAGAAGAAGGCTGGGCGTAACAATCAGGGTAGGATAACGGTACGGCACAGAGGTGGTGGCGCTAAGCGAATGCTGAGGGTTATAGATTTCAAGCGGGGCAAGATCGGTATGCCTGCTGAAGTGCTGGCTATTGAATATGATCCAAATCGCTCGGCCTATATTGCGTTGGTCCAGTATGTTGATGGCGAGAAACGCTATATCCTTGCTCCCTTGGGACTTGCGCCGGGACACACTGTCTCCTCGGGTCCCGATGCAGAGATAAAGGTAGGTAACGCTTTGCCCTTAGGGCGAATTGCAGTAGGCGTTATGATACACAATATCGAGCTACAACTTGGGAAAGGGGGCCAGATAGTACGCAGTGCTGGAACATCTGCCCAGATTATCGGCCGTGATGATCGATATAGCTTGCTCAAACTGCCTTCCGGTGAGGTACGAAAGATACTCAGTATGTGCATGGCCACTGTTGGGCAGGTTGGCAACGTGGATCATCAGAACGTAAAGCTAGGCAAGGCTGGACGCAGTAGATTGATGGGTAGGCGACCTACAGTGCGCGGTTCAGCAATGAGCCCTCGTGATCATCCGCATGGTGGTGGAGAGGGCAGGTCTCCGATAGGAATGAATCCGAAGACTCCTTGGGGCAAGCCTGCCTTAGGTTATAAGACGCGCAAGAACAAAAGAAGTGACAAGATGATAGTCAAACGGAGAGGGAAGTAGGAAATGGGAAGGTCGATAAAGAAGGGTCCTTTTGTAGATGCGAAATTGATGGCGAAAGTGACAGCAGTCAATGTAGCAGGACAGAAATCAGTGATAAGGACCTGGTCTCGTGCCTCAACTGTTGTCCCTGAAATGATAGGACATACAATAGCGGTTCACGACGGGAGGAGGCATGTGCCTATCTTCATCACCGAGAATATGGTAGGACATAGATTGGGTGAGTTTGCTCCTACTCGGACATTCAGGGGTCATGTGGGCAGGCCGGAGAAGGGGGCCTAGAGGGTTTAATGGAAGTCAGGGCAGTGGCCAAATATGTTGGTATATCTCCTCAGAAGCTACGCTTAGCTGCGGGGTTGGTGCGTGGCAAGAAAGCGGATGAGGCTGTGGCGATGTTGAGGTTGTCTCCCTCGCCAGCGGCCCGGGCACTAGCCAAAGTGGTAAAATCAGCGTCTGCCAATGCGGAGAATAACTATCAGATGGCTACCTCTGACCTCAAGGTGGTGAAGGTGTTTGTCGACCAGGGAGCCACTCTCAAGAGGATCCGTGCTCAAGCCCGGGGGCGAGTGAGCCCAATTCTAAGGCATACAAGTCATATTACAGTCGTTGTTGACGTGGAGGAATAATTGGGGCATAAGGTTCATCCGATTGGGTTCAGAATTGGCATTACTACTGATTGGCGTTCAAAGTGGTATTCTCAGAGGAATTACAGGGATTTTGTACTGGAAGACGCTCGTATCCGCAGACTGGTTCGGGAGCGGACGGAAGAGGCTGGTGTGTCGAGGGTGGATATTGAACGTTGGGCAAATGAAGTGGTTGTGACTGTGCATGCTGCCAAACCAGGTATAGTTATTGGGCGTGGTGGGCAGAGGGTAGATGAATTAAGGAATTCCCTGGAAGGACTTTGCGGAAAGAAGATTCGTTTGAACATACATGAGATCCGGGCGCCGGAGCTTGAAGCCTACCTAGTGGGCAAGAGTGTGGCCAATCAAATGGAGCGTCAGATTTCATATCGTAGGGCTGTGAAGCGATCGATTGCTCGCACGATGCAAGCCGGTGCGAAAGGAGTAAAGATAATCTGCTCCGGGAGGCTTGGCGGGGCGGAAATAGCACGCACAGTAACTATGCGCGAGGGCAGGGTGCCTCTACACACGTTGCGTGCTGACATCGATTATGGGTTTTGTGAGGCGCGCACACTGATGGGGCGTATTGGGGTGAAGGTTTGGATATACAAAGGCGACGTGTTTGCAAAGGTGGAGGAGGTGGAGGCGCCAGCTGTGCAGCCCGTTGGTGGAGTAGCTGCTGGAGAGCGGCGAAAAGGCCTGAAAATACCGCAGGTGATTGAGGTGGAAAGCGATGTTGCAGCCCAAAAGGGTGAAATATCGAAAGATTCAGAAGGGTAGAATCAGAGGAAAAGCCCAATCAGGGAACACTCTGGTTTTTGGAGATTTTGGACTTCAGGCGTTGGAAGGTGCTCGGCTAACTGCCAGGCAGATTGAGGCAGCGCGTCGGGCTATTGTGCATGATCTCCGCCGTGGTGTGATGCTGTGGATTCGTGTGTTTCCCGACAAGCCGGTGACGAAGAAGCCAGCGGAGACGCGGATGGGCAGTGGTAAGGGTAGTGTAGATTATTGGGTGGCAGTGGTTAAGCCTGGCAGAATGATTTTTGAGATCGGTGGTGTAAATGAGGAAGCAGCCAAGGAGGCAATGCGTCTTGCATCAAATAAACTTCCCATTGAGACCAGGTTTGTGGGCAAGGGGGCTGGATGAGGGCAGAGGAAGTGCGTGGACTCAGTGATAATGATCTGGCAGGGCGACTGGAGGAGGCACAGCGAGAGTTGTTTAACCTTCGGTTTCGCTTGGCTACGAAACAGCTCACCAATCATCGAGAGGTTAGAAATGTGAAAAAGAAGATTGCCAGAATCAAGACTGAATTGCGGGAGAGAGAATTGGCGGGAGCCCAAACCTAACTGGAATGGATAGGAAGAGCGCTGGGGAAGATATATGTGCATGTCGGACTTTGTGGTACCAGTGCATTGGAGCGCGGATTCTTTACCGAATCAGGAATTGTGTGGGGTTGATCGATGAATAGGGGAAGACGCAGGACATTTGAGGGACGTGTTGTAAGCAAGATGATGGACAAGACAGCAGTGGTGGCTGTGGAGTCAAGGAAAGCCCATCCTTTGTACAAGAAGATCATGAAGCGCCAAGCCAGGTTCAAGGTTCATGATGAGAGCAATTCTTGCCAAGTGGGAGACGTAGTAAGAATTGTGGAGAGTCGACCTATTTCCAAGAGCAAGCATTGGCGCGTAGCGGAGATTGCTGCCAGAGGCGAGATAATCGAGGATAAGCCCGATGATTCAAATATACAGTAGGCTGAGAGTAGCTGATAACACTGGGGCAAAGACGATTATGTGCATTCAGGTATCAGGGAGTACAGGGAGAAGATATGCCAGTATTGGCGATATTATTGTTGCTTCAGTAAAACAGGCAATGCCGAGAGGGGTTGTGAAGAAGGGCGAAGTGGTGAAGGCAGTGATTGTGCGGACTACTAAACCTTATCGGCGTCGTGACGGTTCATATATTCGGTTCGATGATAACGCAGCTGTGATTCTAGGTGAGCAGAAGAATCCAAAGGGAAGCCGAATATTTGGGCCTGTAGCTAGGGAACTGCGGGAGAAGGATTTTGCCAAAATAATCTCCTTGGCTCCGGAGGTATTCTAAGCAGGTGAAGATTCGCAAGAACGATAATGTCCTTGTTGTCACAGGCAAGGATAAGGGGAAGAAAGGCAAGGTGCGGTATGCCTATCCTGATGAAGAGCGCTTGATCGTGGACGGCATCAATATGATCAAGAGGCATACGAAAGCCAGGGCAATGGCAAGGCAAGCTGGTGTTATTGAGCGGGAGGCTCGACTTCGTGTATCCAAAGTGATGTTGATTTGCAGCAAGTGCAATCGTCCTACTCGGGTGGGCTTCCGCTTTGTGGAAGAGAACAAGGTTCGCGTATGTTCTTCCTGTCGTGAGGTGATCGATTAGCGTAATGGAAAAGCAGACTCTGCCTAGATTGAAAGAAAAGTATCGTAGTCAAATTGTGCCTGCTCTGATTAAGGATTTTCAGTACACCAATGTCATGCGTGTGCCACGGTTGGAGAAGGTGGTAATCAACATTGGTCTTGGGGAAGCGATTCAAGACCCGAAAGCCCTGGAGGGTGCTGAAAGAGATCTGGCCACTATCTCAGGGCAACATGCGGTTATCACCCGGGCGCGGAAATCGATAGCAGCTTTCAAATTGAGGGCAGGTATGCCTATAGGGATGAAGGTGACACTGCGAGGCAGGCGAATGTATGAATTCCTAGACAGACTGGTCAATGCTGTTCTGCCACGTATCAGAGACTTCCGGGGGGTTTCAGGGAGTGCATTCGATGGCAGGGGCAACTACAGTCTGGGTATGAAAGACCAACTGGTCTTCCCTGAAATTGACTATGACAAAGTAGATAAATCCCGAGGACTGGAAATCACGATTGTGACTACGGCGAAGTCAAATGAAGAAGCCAGGCGGCTCTTGGAGCTTCTGGGAATGCCATTTGTGAGAGGTTAGTGAGTTGGCAAAGCTATCGAAGATCGTAAAATGGCAACGTGAACCGAAGTACAAGGTGCAAAAGCATAACAGATGCAACCTGTGTGGTAGGCCACGTGCTTACATGCGCAAATTTGGGATGTGTCGAATTTGCTTCCGCGAGTTGGCTCTCCGGGGAGAAATCGCTGGAGTCAGGAAATCAAGTTGGTGAGAGCTAGTATGACTACTGATCCGATCGCTGATATGCTGACCAGAATACGGAATGCCAATATGGTGAGGCAGGAGTTTGTTGTGATGCCCTGGTCAAAAATGAAAATGGCAATGGCCAAGATCCTCAAAGAAGAGGGGTTCATTCAGGACTACGAGGTACTCAAGGGCAAACCGGCACGGACAATGAAGCTTATACTCAAGTATACTGGCAGGAATCAGCCGGCTATCATGGGACTGAAAAGAGTTAGCAAGCCCGGGCTTCGAGCGTATGTAGGTGCTTCAGAAATCCCTCGTGTTTATGGAGGGTTGGGCATAGCCATACTCTCTACTTCAAAGGGCATAATGGTTGGGCAGAAAGCATGGAAGCAGAAGCTTGGTGGTGAGTTGCTCTGCTATGTATGGTGACCGCACACTGAATAATGTGGTGATTTGACGATGTCGAGAGTTGGTAGACTTCCAATACCACTGCCCGCTGGGGTAGTAGTAGAAACTAATGAAAATGAGGTGGTGGTGAAGGGGCCAAAGGGCGAATTGCGTCGAGCCTTGGATCCAGCAATGTCGACTAGTGTGAAGGATGATAAATTGCTGATTTCCCCGTTGAGTGGCGATGAGCATGGCGCTCTTCATGGGCTGACTCGTGCACTGCTGGCTAACATGGTTGAGGGAGTGAGCAGCGGCTTTGAGAGGCTTCTGGAGGTTGTTGGTGTTGGCTATCGTGCTCAGAAGGTTGGCGAAAAGTTAGTTCTTCAGGTGGGATTTAGTCATCCTGTGGAGATGTCGCCTCCCTCAGGTATATCGTTTGCGGTAGAAGGGACAAATCGGATCAAGGTTGTGGGCATAGACAAGGAATTGGTGGGTGAGGTGGCTGCAAAGATTCGGGCTATTCGTCGTTGTGACTCCTACAAGGGCAAGGGAGTTAAATATGTAGGAGAGACCGTGCGACTTAAGCCTGGGAAAGCTGGTAGAGCAGCGGCTAAGAAGAAGTAGATGGCAATGAAGAAGAAGAGAGATTCAGACAAGAAGGTTAGGCATCAAACAAGACCTCGTTTGTGCGTTTTTCGGAGCTTGAAACACATCAGGGCCCAGGTTATAGATGACAAGCGGTCGCATACCATAGCCAGTGCCTCAAGTTGTGAACCCGAGATGAGGGCTGAGAAACGAAAGAAAACGGAGGTTGCAGCTTCGGTGGGTGTGCTGGTGGGCAAGCGAGCCATGGAGAGAGGAGTCACAGAGGTTGTGTTTGATCGCTGTGGACGCAAATACCATGGCCGTGTGAAGGCCCTGGCGGAAGCAGCCAGATCATCAGGACTGAAATTTTAGGCTTGGGAAGGCGATGATACGGGAAGAAGTAGTAGAAGCTAAAGAAGAGTTGTCTGAAAGGGTGGTTTCTATAACCCGCGTTGCCAAAGTGCACAAAGGAGGCAAACATCTCAGGTTTAGAGCTTTGGTAGCGATAGGAGATGGCAGGGGTCAGGTGGGGATAGGAATTGGCAAGGCAAACGAAGTTGCCCAGGCGATTCAGAAGGCTGGTACTGTGGCGAGAAAGGGAATGATTACGGTTGCTTTAGCCGGAACGACTATTCCACATGAGATAAGGGCAAAGTACGGGGCAGCTGACGTGCTGCTCAAACCGGCGAGGCCTGGCAGTGGTGTTATTGCAGGTGGCAGTATGCGTGCTGTGGTCGAAGCCGCGGGGATCAAGGACGTGTTGGCGAAGTCTTTGGGTACTTCCAACCCGACTAATGTGGTGAAGGCAACCATGGTTGCTCTAAGCCAGTTAAGGGAGCCAGAGAAAGTCTTGGCCGAGAGAAAAGCTGCATCGACTGCAAGAGGATGACCGAGGATGTCCAAACTACATATTACAATGGTAAAGAGTTGTATTGGTTATGCCAAGGATCAACGGCAGACGCTCAGTGCATTGGGTCTAAGGCGTTTACACCAGAGTGTGGAACGCGAAGACTCGCCCTCGGTTCGTGGCATGCTTTTTAAGGTGAAACATCTAGTCAAGGTTGAGGAGATAGAAGGGTAGTGGTCAGACAGAATGATCTTGCGCCTACCTATGGTGCCAGGAAAAAGAGAAAGCGCATTGGTCGTGGCCTAGGAAGTGGCCATGGTAGATACTCCGGCAAAGGTTTGAAGGGCCAGAAAGCACGTAGCGGCCCTGGCATTCACCCCTATTTTGAGGGTGGACAATTGCCTTTGGTGAGGCGTCTGCCTGCAAAGCAGGGTTTCACCAACATTTTCAAGAAAGAGTACTGCGTTGTGAATGTGGGCAGGCTCAATGTTTTTGAAGCTAACAGCGTGGTGGATGGGCAGAGGCTGCTGGGTGCAAGGCTGATCAGTTCATCCGAGAAACCTCTCAAGATCCTGGGTGGGGGTGGCTTAGACCGTGCCCTCATAGTGAGGGCTGAAAAGTTCTCGGCTGCTGCCAGAGGCAAGATCGAGGCAGCGGGTGGGAGAGTGGAGGAGGCAGGAAGTGCAGCAAAGGCAAGCTAGACCGCGTCTCATCCAGGCGATGATTGACGCTTTTAGCCTGCCTGATCTAAGGCGCAGGCTCCTCTTTACTCTTGGCGTTCTGATCGTTTTCCGCTTCATGGCCCATATTCCTGTTCCTGGTGTCGACCTTGAGGCTCTGCAGGAGGTCTTCGCGGGGAATCAACTACTGGGAATGCTCGACATATTCAGCGGTGGGGGGATGAAGAACTTCAGCATCGTTGCGATGGGGGTATACCCTTATATTACAGCATCGATTGTAATGCAGCTTCTTGTGCCGGTTATCCCACAACTGCAGAATCTTTCGAAAGAGGGAGAAGCGGGCAGAAACAAGATCAACATGTACACGCATTGGTTGACAGTGCCTCTGGCTGGTCTGCAGGGTTACGCACTCTACGTGACTTTGGGTCGGGAAGGGGGACTTGTTTCACAAGATGCCATGGGCATAGCGGCCATAATTCTTTCCATGACTGCGGGTACTCTGTTTCTGGTCTGGCTAGGTGAGTTGATCACCGAGCGTGGCATTGGGAATGGTGTTTCCATAATAATTTTCGCCGGCATTGTGGCTGGTTTGCCAAACATGATAGCTCGCGGGGAACTGGTGGCAAGAGACAACATAGCGGGATTGATCGGCTTTATTATCTTGGGACTGGCTATCGTGCTGTTTATCGTCATATTCACTGAAGGAGCCCGTCGGATTCCGGTGCACTACTCCAGGAGCGTGTTTCGGGGAAGGAGGATGTATCGGCAGTCTGGCTCAACTCATATTCCCTTAAGGGTGAATTCGGCGGGCATGATACCGCTCATTTTTGCTTTCTCCATGGTTACACTACCTGGCGTCATAGCAAGCTACTTCACAGGCAGTTCTGGGATTGGTGGTGATATAGCCAATTTCCTGTATGACTGGACCAGCCACTGGAGTTACTGGCTTGTATTGGGATTGCTGGTAATGGCTTTTTCCTTTTTCTACACGATGGTGATATTTGAGCAGATGAATCTGGCTGATACGCTGCAGAAGCAAGGTGGTTTTGTGCCTGGAATTCGACCCGGTCAAGCTACTGCCACCTACCTCAGCCAGGTGACGACCCGTATTACTTGGGGTGGTGCCATCTTCCTGGCTCTAGTGGCTGTAATGCCGTTTATTGTTCGGAATGTGACAGGTGTCGTAGTCGTGGCAATCTCCAGCACCAGCTTGCTGATTATGGTTGGTGTGGCTTTGGACACGATGAAGCAATTGGAGGCGCAACTACTAATGCGCCGCTACGAAGGCTTTCTCAAGTGATGAGGAGATAGCATTTGAGAATTATTTTGCTGGGTGCTCCGGGATCAGGCAAGGGAACGCAAGCAGAGCGACTTGCCGAAATTACTGGCATGACACACATATCTTCTGGAGATATCTTTCGTCAGGCTGAAAAGGAAGGTACTGAGCTTGGGAAACTGGCCAAATCCTATATGGAGAAGGGTTTGCTTGTTCCGGACGAGATAGTGACGAAGATGGTCCTGGATCGCATCGCCGGAAACGAAAGAGGCTTCATACTGGATGGTTTTCCTAGAACGATTGAGCAGGCGGAGTCACTGGACAAGGCATTAGGAGAGGATGATATAGATAAGGCCGTCTATATTGAGGTTTCGCGGGGCGAACTTTTGAAGCGCCTGAGTGGACGATGGATTTGTCGCCAGTGCCAGAGGCCGTATCACCTGATAACGTCGCCTCCAAAGGTGGCAGCCACGTGTGATATCTGTGGTGGGGAGCTTTACCAACGCCGTGATGACACTATGGAGACGGCTGAGAAGAGGTTGAAGGTCTATTTCGAACAGACGGCTCCTCTTGTGGACTATTACTGCAAGAAGGGAAGATTGCTTGAAATGGATGGGGAAAGGCAAATTGAAGAGGTGAGCAAGGATTTGCTGGCCAAGGTCCGTTGGATAGGGGATGGGCATAATCATTAAGTCCAGTGAAGAGATTGCTGCTATGCGAAAAGCAGGCGGGATTGTGGCTCGGGTACTGCAGAGAGTGGCCAGTGAAGTCAGGCCGGGCATGAAGACCTTAGAGTTGGACAACATGTGCCTCGAGGAGCTGTCGAAGTACAGGGCGCTGTCCTCATTCAAAGGCTATCATGGGTTCCCTGGGCATATCTGTACCTCAGTCAACGATGAGGTGGTTCATGGCATCCCTGGGGATCGGACACTCTGTGAGGGGGACGTAGTCTCGATTGATGTAGGGGTGATCTACGATGGCTTTCAAGGAGATGCGGCCATAACGGTTGGAGTAGGAGAGATAAGCCCAGAAGCTAGAAGGCTATTGAAAGTCACCGAGGGTGCTTTGCTGGCTGGTATTGCTGCGGCCAAGAATAATGCCCGTCTGGGAGATGTATCGGCGGCTATCCAACGTTGTGTTGAAGCGGGGGGGTTTTCGGTGGTGAGGGAGTATACGGGGCACGGTATTGGTCGAGAGATGCACGAAGAACCCCAGATACCCAATTTCGGCACGTCTGGACGGGGCCCTTTGCTTCGAAAGGGGATGACACTTGCTATTGAACCGATGGTGAACAGTGGTGGGTGGAGTACCCGACTGAGTGATGATCAGTGGACAGTAACCACTGCTGATGGTAGCCTTTCGGCACATTTTGAGCATACTGTCGCTGTTACTGACGGTGAGCCGGAAATTCTTACGATGATGTAGGAATTGCAGATGTAGTGAGCATGGCTAAGAAGGAAAGGATAGAAGTTGAAGGAACAGTTGTGGAGTGTTTGCCCAATGCCATGTTTCGGGTTGAGTTGGCCAATGGACACAAAGTGCTCGCTCATATTTCGGGTAGGATGCGAAAACACTTTATCAAGATCCTCCCGGGTGATATTGTGCGGGTGGAGCTTTCACCATATGATCTGAGCCGTGGCAGGGTTGTTTATCGTTTCAAGTAGGTTTTGGAGACACGTAGATGAAAGTACGAGCTTCAGTTAAGCGTCGCTGCAATAAGTGTAGAGTTGTGAAACGCAAGGGTGCTGTGAGAATTATCTGTTCGAACCCCAGGCATAAGCAGAGGCAAGGATAGAGGGGAGGTTTTCGAGTGGCACGTATAGCTGGCGTCGACATTCCCAATGAAAAACGGATAGAGGTTGGCCTAACGTATATCTATGGAATTGGACCTGCTGTCAGCAAGAAGATCCTAGCTCAAGGTGGAATTGACCCCGATAAGAAGGCAAAGGACTTGATGGAAGAAGAGGTTACTCGTATTCGTGACTTGATTGATAAGGGGTATAGGGTAGAGGGTGACCTGAGGAAGGAAATAGACCTTAACATTGGCCGGCTCAGAGAGATCGGCTGCTACCGAGGGCTTAGGCATCGTCGCCGGTTACCTGTTCGTGGGCAACGTACCCGAACCAATGCCAGAACCAAGCGTGGGCCTCGCCAGACTGTGGCAGGTAGGGGCAGACGTCGTGGCGTAGCCAAGAAGTAAGGTCTCTACAGGATACAAGGCCGGGTACTAAAGGAGAGGTGTATGGCAAGGAAAAAGGAAAAGAAGTCCGTTCCTCAAGGGAGAGCGTATATATATTCGACGTTTAACAACGTTATTGTGACTCTTACTGACCTTGGTGGCAATGTGATTGCTTGGGGGAGTTCCGGGACTGCCGGCTTTAAGGGCTCGCGTAAGGGAACTCCTTTTGCTGCTCAATTGGCGGGTGAACAGGCTGCGCGACGTGCCAAGGAGTCTGGGCTACGTCAGGTAGAAGTCTTTGTGAGGGGGCCGGGCAGCGGTCGTGAGCCCGCTATTCGTTCTCTGCAAGTAGCTGGCCTTAATGTGACCAGCATCAGAGATGTGACTCCGGTCCCTCATAACGGCTGTCGTGCCAAGAAGAGAAGGAGGGTTTAGGCGCAATGGCTCGATATACGGGACCCTATTGTCGACTGTGTCGTCGTGTGGACGAGAAGCTGATGCTGAAAGGGGAGAGATGTGCTGGCCCCAAGTGCGCTATGGAGAGGAGATCAATGGCCGCTGGGCAACGACGGGCTGGTCAACGAGGCACGGGTCGTCGTCCTCGTAAATTGTCTGATTATGGAGTTCGACTCCGGGAGAAACAGAAGGCTAGGTATACCTATGGGGTTCTGGAGCGGCAGTTCCGTCGGGTTTTTGCCGAAGCTCAGAAAACTCCGGGAAAGACTGGTGAGGCTTTGATACAATTGTTGGAGAGACGTCTGGATAATACCGTTTATCGAGCGGGCTTTGCCGAATCTCGAAACGAAGCGCGACAGTTGGTGCTTCATGGTCACTTGACCGTTAATCGACGCAGGGTCAATATCCCGTCGTTCTTGGTCAAGCCGGGTGATATTGTTGCTTGGAGTGAGAGAAGCATCAACCAGGAACCTTACAAGAGTGCTTTGGAGGGGATCGATTCTAAAGTCATCCCGAGTTGGTTGAACATAGATAAGAGTAACCTCTCTGGGAGGGTCTTGAGTCTTCCATTGATTGATGAAGTCGGTGCGAAATTCGATGGCAAGATGATAGTTGAACACTATTCTCGGTGATTGTGGAAGGAGGCTGTAGCTTTGTCTCACCTTGTTACACCAAGAGTTGAGTGCGTGGAAAGTACGGGCAGCTATGGACGTTTTGTCGCCGAGCCGCTGGAAAGGGGCTTTGGGATTACCTTAGGTAATGCTTTGCGGAGGGTTCTTCTTAGCTCTCTTTTGGGGGCAGCAGTAGCCTGGGTGAGAATTGACGGCATCGATCACGAGTTTTCTACTATTCCCGACGTGAAAGAGGATGTTACGGAGTTTCTGCTGAATATCAAGGCTATACGTCTCCGTTCCATTAGCAAGAATGAGGGCAAACTCCGTCTTGAGGTGGAGGGCGAAAGAGTTGTTCATGCTGGCGATATTCAGCCATCAGCTGATTTCGAGGTTGTGAATCCGGAGCTTCACTTGGCAACTCTGGATTCGCCTGAGGCTAAGCTATACTTGGAGCTCAATGTAAAGCTGGGGAAGGGGTATATTCCAGCCAGCACTCATGGTGATGGTTTGCCTATAGGTACAATCCCTGTGGATTCCATATTTACCCCGGTTCGTAAGGTGAATTATGTCGTGGAACCGGTTCGTACCGGAGAGTACAGCGGTTATGAGAAGCTGGTCCTTGATATTTGGACCGATGGCACTGTCCCGGTGTTGGAGGCGCTCAGTCAGAGTGCCCAGATATTGAGGGAGCAGCTATCCTTTTTCACTTCCCTTGTTCTAGCTCCCATGGTTGAGACTGAGCAGGCAATTGGTGGTGTTTCGTTTGAACAGTATGAGATGCCTTTGGAACAACTTGGACTCTCGCCTCGCGTATTCAATTGCCTGAGAAGAAATAAGATCAGTAAGGTAGGCGAATTGCTTGAGAAGAGTGAGAAAGACCTTCTGTCATTAAAGAAGTTTGGACGGAAGTCTGTAGAGGAATTGCAGGAACAGCTGGGGAAAATGGGCTTGAGTTTAAGATCGGAAAAGGACGATGAGACATAGAGTAGCCGGAAGAAGGTTCTCCAGGAGTAGTGGTCACAGAATGGCGCTATATCGCAATTTGATTGGCGAAGTGTTGCAGCATGAGAGGATTGTTACTACAGAGGCAAAGGCGAAGGAAGTGAGGGGTATGGTGGATAGAGTGATCACTCTTGGGAAAGTGGGTAGCCTCCATGCTCGCAGACAGGCGTTGACTGTGGTAAGCGACAAGAGACTGATCGACAAGGCTTTCGACGAACTTGCCCCAAGATATGCAAGTCGCAGTGGCGGATATACGCGTGTCCTTAAGTTGGGAGCCCGGCCGGGTGATGGTGCCCCAATGGCAATAATTGAGTTGGTGAAATAGGGTTGGATTGAGGAGTAATACATCCGGAATTCAGAGGCACTCAGAAGAATTGTGTTGATTATGGAATATGATGGCACCAGATATCACGGTTCCCAATATCAGGATAATGCTGCGACCATTCAGGGGGAAACGGAGCATGCCTTGTATAGACTCACAGGCGAGGAAACCCGTGTTTCTATGGCAAGTCGGACTGATGCCGGAGTTCATGCCAGAGGTCAGGTCGTTGGTTTCAGGACGAGGATGGCTCTGTCTGTCAGGACTTGGGTTAGGGCCTTGAATTTCTATCTACCGAAGGATATATCGGCCAGTGTTGCCTATGAGGCGGCTATTGATTTTGATGTCCGGCGTGATGCGATACGTCGCGAGTATCGGTATTGTATCTTGAACAGATTGACGACGTCTGCCCTTTGGAGGAATTTTTGTGAATTTGTTGGCTGGCCTTTGGACATCGATGCTATGAACGAAGCCTGCAAGGTTCTTGTAGGGGAGCATGATTTTGCTCCTTTTTCGTCTGTGGTAGATGGCCGACCAACGTGTCGCCGAGTATTCGGGGCTGAAGTAACTAAGAAGAGAGACTTGGTGATGTTCGATATGTCAGCAGACTCTTTTCTGCCACATCAAATACGCAATACCGTGGGGGGCCTGATCAAAGTTGGGTTAGGCAAGATGAAAAGCGGAAGCTTCTGTGAACTGGCCTCCTCTGGCCAAGCAGGGATCATAGGCCTGGCTGCTCCCGCCCGAGGGCTATGTCTGATGGGGGTCAGGTATGCAGACTTTCCCCCTGCATAAGGGGAGATTGAGGAGAGATAATGACCTATAGCATGAAGGGTTCTGACATAGAGCACAGATGGCATGTCATGGATGCTTCAGGGAAAACTCTTGGCAGACTAGCTACCGAGGTGGCTAGATTGCTGCAGGGGAAAAATAAGCCCATGTATTCCAGACACCTCGACAACGGCGATTTTGTGATAGTCATAAATGCAGCCAAGGTCTGTGTGACGGGCAAGAAAGCAGAACAGAAGATTTATTATCGGCATACTCAGTATCCTGGAGGATTGAGGAGCACTACCTTCGCTAAGATGATAGAAACACATCCTGTTCGTGTAGTTGAGCATGCAGTAAAAGGAATGCTCCCTCATAACCGTCAAGGGCGTGCCATGGCAAGAAGACTTAAGGTCTATCCTGAAGGTGCTCACCCGCATCAGGCTCAGGTCAAGGCCGAGAGGGAGGGTTAAGGTGGCTGAACCAAGGTATTCCTACGGAACAGGCAAGAGGAAAACGGCTATCGCCAGAGTGAGACTGCTAGTGGGGAATGGTAGTGTAGTTGTTAATGGCAGGCCTTTGGAGGAGTTCTTCCCCAGTCTTGCTCTGCAAAACGTAGCGCTTGAACCGTTGAAAGTCACTGGCACTTTAGGTAGATTGGATGCGATAGTGAAGGTGCAGGGGGGGGGAGTGATGGGACAGGCTGGAGCTCTCCGCCATGGCATTGCTCGGGCCTTGGTGGCGTCTGATGAAGGGCTTAAGGCAGTTTTGCGCCAGCATGGATTGCTTACCAGGGATGCGAGAATAAAGGAGCGCAAGAAGTACGGACTGAAACGCGCTCGCAAGGCACCTCAGTATACCAAGAGGTAGTCATCTGATTCAGGGTTGGCCTGAACTGCCAACACCGGGAATAGGTTTGGGGCGACTTCAGGGGTTGCAGTTCAGCGCTGCCTAGGATTCGGCAAGGCGAGATTTCAAGTAGTCTATCGGAGCCACTTGTGTTGGGTCAACCCCGTTTAAGATGGCCAGGTAGAAGCTAACGTAATCTCCAAGGAGAACCAACCCTATCATTTGGGCTAGAGCACTTTTGCCTGTTGCTTCCACTGTCTGGTGTTTGATTGCTTCCTTAGTAAGGATTTCGGCGGTAAGTCGGTAGCGGATTGAAATACGGGGGTGAAGCAATGAAGAGCGCAGTAGGACTACCATGATTTCCCCTCGAATCTCAGCAGGAAGCTGATAGCCTACCACGGCGTTATGATCAAGCTCTGGCAGAATCTCGTAGAAAGCCCAGACTTTGCTGTTTTCGTTAAGCTGAGCTTTCCAGCGCTGTGCAACTTCTGAGAGCAGACCTGCCCCGTAGACTACTGCTAGATGACTATGTAGCTCGGTTGCCAGTTGCTTGGCTGGATTGGAAGCAAGCGGTACTGTTTCATTGATGTTGTTCGAGACCGTTTTCAGGACCTGTAACACTTCCTTCATGTTGCCTGATTTGTCCCGAATCAAGCCAAGGATATTGAAAACACCAAGCAACGAAACAAAGCTGTAGGGGAAGGCAGCTCGCGGCGGCGCTCTGTAGTCTATTGGGAGGATCGGAAATCCTTCCTTTTCGGCCAGTTCTCTTAGTATCCCGCCGGCGGTGAGAACCAGTTTCTTGGCCTCGGTTTTCAAAGATTCAGTGAAGGAAGAAATGGTCTCTTCAGTGTTGCCGGAGTAGCTTGAGAAAATCAGAAGAGTGTCCTTGTCAACGAAGGGGGGCAATCCATAGTCGCGATGTATCCAAACTGGTAGCCTATTTTCCAGAGTGGCGATGCGATGCATAAACTCGCCTCCAATGGCAGACCCTCCCATTCCTGATATGATGACTTTTCCAACCTTGGCATAGTTTTGCGGCAGGGAAAGCTTCAAGGAACTGTTCCATGCTCTCTCGCACTGTTCTGGAAACTGGTGAAGGTGTTGAAGCATTCCTGAGGGGTCTAGTCGCTGGTAGACAGGAAGTTTATCCAGTTTGCTCACTATCTAGACCCCTAGAATATCTCTACCCTGGGCAACTAGCGTCTTCGCCCTTTCCAGACTGCTGGCTTCAGCATATATGCGAAGAATGGGTTCTGTGCCAGAGAGACGGATGAGTAACCAAGAGCCATCTGCTAGGGAGAAGTGGAAGCCATCGATGGTATTGATCTTAAGAACCTCGGCATCTGCGATCCGGGATGGCGTTCTGTTGGCTAGGCGGCCAATGATCCTTTCACGGTCAGTGGGAGGAAACTCAAGATCGACACGCTGATAATGATGCGGCCCGACTTTGCTGTAGAGATAGTCGATGAGTTGCGAAGGAGTTCTCTTGAGCTTGTGCATAAGGTCGAGGAAGTATAGGCCAGCGAGGATACCATCGCGCTCAGGCAAATGACCTCTGAAGCCAAAACCGCTGCTTTCTTCGCCGCCAATAAGAGCATTCTCGGTGATCATCTTCGGGGCTACATATTTGAAGCCTACTCGCGTTTCGTAGACTGGCACATTGTAGATATCCCCCAGCTTGTACAGCATGCTACTTGTGGTGAGCGTCTTGACGATAGGGCCGCGCTCTCCGCGTACCTCCAGCAGGTAAAGGGCAAGTAGGGCAAATATCTGCAAAGGTGTTAGCGGATTGCCCGTCTCATCCACAACGCCAATGCGGTCGGCATCACCGTCTGTGGCGAGTCCGACATCTGATTTGCTTGTCCCGACCAGAGTGGCAAGCTTTGATAGGTGGCGAGCGATTGGTTCAGGCTGAATTCCTGGAAAGATAGGATTTCGTTCTCCATTGATCTCAGTCACTTCGGTTCTGCTGCCTTGAAGAAGCTTCTTGAAGTAGCCAGTTCCTGCCCCAAACATAGAATCTACCACTATGTTCAAACCGGCTCGGCGTAGATTGTCCAGGTCGACTAGCTGGGCTATGTGCTTATCGTAGACTGGCACTGGATTAAGATACTCGATAAGTCCCTTATCGAGGCCATCTCTTAGAGGTAGAACCTTTACCCTGTCTTGGGTGATGATCTGGGGTAGGCGTGATTCTATATCGGCTTCAACATCAGTTGGCGCACTGGCACCGTCTGCAGTCTTTATCTTGAAACCATTCCACTGAGCCGGGTTGTGACTGGCGGTAATAATGATTGCCCCAGCAGCTTTCTGGTTTATTGTTGCGTAGCTCACAACTGGTGTGGGGGTAGCCTGTGTACAAAGGTACACCCTGATACTGTTGGCGGCTATTACCTCAGCGGCCGCTGCAGCAAAATCCTCGGAGGCAAAACGGGTATCATAGCCTATGACCAGACCTTGAGAGGCTAGCCCTCTATCACAAAGATGGTCGGCGACACTTTGTGCACAATATCTGACATTGCTGAAAGTGAAATCATCGGCAATGATTCCACGCCAGCCATCGGTACCGAACTTGATTGCCGGTTGCATGTCGTCTTGTTGCGATTGGGCTAGGATTGTCTCTGAAGCGAGCCACTTGCCTTGGCCAACTCTACGTCGGCCTGAAGCAGTGCCACTCTGTCTGTTTTCTCCCAGGGAAGTTCGAGGTCATCCCGCCCAAAGTGACCATAGGCAGCAGTCTGCTTATAGATCGGGCGGCGCAGCCCGAGTGATTCGATGATAGCCCCTGGCCGAAAATCAAAGTGCTTCTTTATGAGGCTCAGGATAACCTCTTCGTCCACCTTGGCCGTCCCGAAGGTTTCAATGGAGATGGAAATGGGGTGGGCTACTCCTATGGCATATGAGACTTGGATTTCAAGGCGTTTGGCAAGGCCCGCGGCGACAACGTTCTTGGCAACGTAGCGGGCGTAGTATGCAGCGGAGCGATCCACTTTGGTAGGATCCTTACCTGAAAAGGAGCCGCCACCGTGTCTGGAGATGCCTCCGTATGTGTCCACCAGAATCTTGCGCCCTGTAAGCCCAGTGTCTCCCATTGGGCCGCCGACTACAAAGCGTCCGGTGGCGTTGATATGGTATTTGGTTTTCTTGTCCAGAAGATGACTGGGTATTACCTTTTTGATCACCATCTCATGGATATCACGATGGATGATATCGTTGCTGACGGTCTCGCTGTGCTGAGCGGCGATAACCACTGCTTCCACTCTCTTAGGAACACCGTGGCTGTACTCAACGGTTACCTGGGATTTGCCGTCGGGGCGCAGATAGGAGAGGATTCCATCCTTTCTCACCTCGGCCAGACGCCTGCAAAGCTTGTGAGCCAGTGAGATTGGCAGTGGCATCAGTTCAGGGGTTTCGTCGCAGGCGAAACCTATCATCATTCCTTGGTCACCGGCACCCAGGCTATCCTTTTCGTTTGAATTGTCTACCTTCTGTCTGGACTCTTGCGCGTGGTTTACACCCATGGCGATGTCTTGCGACTGCTCTTTGATCGAGGTGATGACACCACAGGTTTCACCATCAAAACCGTATTTGGCACGAGTGTAGCCTATCTCCAATACCGTATCTCTAACGATCTGCGGTATATCAACATAGCAACTTGTCGTAATCTCTCCGGTCGTGATGACCAGACCGGTGGTAGCCATAGCTTCACACGCTACTCTGGCCATTGGATCTTTGGTCAGGATAGCATCAAGAATCGCGTCTGCGATCAGGTCGCAGACTTTGTCCGGATGCCCCTCGGTCACGGATTCGGAAGTCAGCATGTATGAGGAAGATTTCATGAAACTCAGAACCATTCCTCTTCTCCTTCAAATCAGTAGGTTCAACTAGGTGCCCAGTTCCCAGCTTTCCAGGTATTGTCCCTGTTCACGAGTCAATTTGTCAATGTTGATGCCCATTGAGCGTAACTTCAGTCTGCCCACCTCTTGATCGATCTGTTTAGGCACAGGGTAGACTGCGGGCGAGACCTTTTTTTTCTGGCGGAATATGTATTCGGCACACAGGGCCTGGTTTGCGAAACTCATGTCCATCACACTGGCCGGATGCCCTTCGGCTGCGGCTAGATTAATCAGCCTTCCGTCAGCCAAGAGATAGAGGCGTCTTCCATCTCTTAGATTATACTCCTCAACAAAAGGCCGGATGGCTCTTTTCTTGACTGTCATGCTTTCCAAAGCAGGGATATTTATTTCTACGTTGAAATGACCACTGTTGGCTAGAATAGCACCGTCTTTCATAGACTGCAGGTGAGGCTTATCAATGATACTCAATCCACCGGTAATAGTAATGAAAACATCACCAATTCTGGCTGCCTTCAGGAGTGGCATTATCTGATAGCCATCCATGACGGCTTCCAGGGCGCGCACGGGGTTGATCTCAGTTATTATTACCTGCGCTCCCATGCCTCGTGCTCGCATGGCTATGCCTCGTCCACACCAACCATACCCACATACCACAACCTTCCTTCCGGCCCAAAGAATATTGGTGGCCCTGGTTATACCATCGATTGTACTCTGACCTGTGCCATAGCGATTGTCAAAGAAATGCTTAGTTTCGGCATCATTTACGGCAATAATGGGATACTTCAGCTTGCCATTCTTTGCCATGCTACGCAGCCTGATGATGCCTGTGGTGGTTTCCTCCATGCCTCCAATTACATCAGCGGTTATGGCACCCTTTATCTTGTGCAGGCCAGTGACTAAATCGGCACCGTCATCGATAGTTATTTGGGGCTTATGTGCCAGAGCAGCACGAATATGCTTGTAGTAGGTATCACCATCCTCTCCTTTGATGGCATAGACGGGTATCCCATGTTCCAGCATGGCAGCAGCTACGTCATCCTGGGTGCTGAGTGGATTTGAGGCACATAGTACGAGGTCAGCCCCCCCAGCCTTGAGGGTTAGAGCCAGGTTAGCGGTCTCTGTGGTAATGTGCAGACAAGCGGAGATCCTGGCTCCTTGGAGAGGTTTCTCCCTGGCGAATCTCTTTCTTAGCAGTTGCAGTACCGGCATCTCGCGAGATGCCCATTCAATGCGCAGCTCGCCTTGTGGGGCGAGAGAGGGGTCCTTAACATCACCATGAACGACCGGGTTTCTTTTCATGCAATTCTCCCCTTTCAATTGAACTGGTGTGCAACCCAATAGGGCAGGTCTGGCAGTGTAGGTGATAAGATATGGTTGGCTGAGGCAATAGTCCTTGACTGGCTTTGTAGAGAGTGGTACGCGGTTGCGGACGTGAGGCCAGTCTTTATGGTGCCCGTTTCTTTGGGGACTTTCTCTGTGGGCAGGCGGCTGTCCGAGCCACTTCCAGAGTAGGTATGAAGATATATGCTCAATCTATCTCTTTTCAATACCGATGATGTACCAATACTCAGGCCGACCCTTCCGGGTATCGGTGATGATGTGCATTATATTAAGGTTGGGATGGAGCGTTTGCAAGTCGCATAGATCCACCTTGAGCGCTTGACAGAAGCGTTTACAAATTGGGAAATGGAACGATGATAGGTCCTATGTTAGATAGCGTTTCCGTATCCTGCGGGAGAGCTGTACCAGGTAGTCCAGACTCTGCTCGGCTGCCTCAGGAGAGAGGGTGGCCAGTCCGCATGAAGGAGTGATCAGGCCCTGTTCCACGAGTTGCCGAAAACGGTTGCCTTCTCGGGCAAAAGGATACATTGCCTCTTCAAGGCGGTCGTTCAGGCTGGCGACACTCTCCTTGGCTAACGCTTCTTCATCGTTAGGGACAATACCCCAGGCGATAGCACCTCCCCGTTTCAAGAAGGATTGTACCTGGTCTGGATATGTACTAAGGCTGTTGGCGTAGTTGTAGGTGTCGAAGCTCAAAACGTGTATAGGGAGGTTGAGCAGCAGAGACCAATCTGTGTTGCCGCAACAGTGGATACCCCTGAGACCAGTTATGCCTTCAAGCGTTTCTTTCAGAAGAGCGACCACCTTCTCTGATGGCAGAGAGACGAAGGCAGAGCCCAGGGACGTTAAGTAGGGCTCGTCGACGAAGATAATGGTATTGGGTGAGATTTGCCTCAGGGTACTTTCCTGCCAGGAGGCTTTGAGCCGCAGATGCCTTGCCATGGCTTCAGCCAGGGTGTCATCATAAACGGCATAGTTGGTCCCGTCGGTGATAGAGAGCCCCCAGCTTATGGGGCCGGTTACCTGTCCTTTAACGGCGATGGGTGGTGTGATGTCCAGGGACAGGAGGGCGTGAAGCCCTGCCGCATAGTCTGCGCTGATCACATATTCACTGTAGGCATTGTTGGCATAAGCGACGTATAGCTGTTCCAGACCCGGATCCAGATCCCGGGATCGGTCAATGCAAATACGCGCGTCATCGATGACTATACCGGGAAACCCCTGGCTGAACTGGGCATACATATTCTCTTTGGCAGAGCGATTCGGCAGTTGTGGCCATGCAGGAATAGCAGTGAGATAGCGCAGAAGCAAACGACATGCCTCCTGCGGATCGGTATGCGGCATACTACCGATGACGGTAGGCAAGCAGCCGAACTCAAACGTTTTAGCCATCGTCTATCTCTTCTATTTTACATATTTCCCGATGAGGAGGGCTAAATCCTTCTTCAGGTAGGCAGGGATGTGTTCTGGCGAAGTAATGATAGCATCCTTCAGAGCAGTGGCGCATTGACATTCTCGCCTCTTGGGGATTTGGCTTACAGCCGTCTTCACAGTGTTCTTGGCTATCTCTACGCTTCGTTGCAGATTGGCTATGACCATCTCTACCGTGACCGACTCCTGGCTTTGATGCCAGCAGTCGTAGTCGGTGACAAAAGCAAGGGTAGCGTAGCAGATCTCGGCTTCTCGGGCCAGTCTGGCCTCAGGAAGCGCGGTCATGCCGACAACGCTAGCGCCCCAGGAGCGGTACAGGAAGGATTCCGCCCTGGTGGAGAACGATGGACCCTCTATGACAACGCAGGTGCCTCCCTGGTGCACGTTTGCCCTTGTTTTCCGGGCCGTTTCATATAGTAGGCGACTCAGGGTAAGGCAGAAGGGATCGGCGAAGCCGACGTGGGCTACCAGGCCCTGTCCGAAGAAGGTATTCGGCCTGCTCCCAGTTCGATCAATGAGCTGGTCGGGTACTACCAGATCCAGGGGATGGATATCCTCCTTCAAGCTTCCCACGGCACTGATAGAGATGATATGTTCGACGCCTAGGGATTTCAGGGCGTAGATATTGGCTCTAGCTGGGAGCTCAGCCGGGCTGATGTGATGCCCTCTGCCATGTCGGGGTAGAAAGGCTACCCTGACGCTTTGCAGAGTACCTAGGGTGATAACATCGCTTGGCTCACCAAAGGGGGTGTTCAAGGCGACTTCTTCGATGTTGCTTAACCCTTCTATCTGGTAGAGGCCACTGCCTCCTATAACACCGATTTTAGCTTCAACCACTAGCGCCTCCTTGTGCTGGTGAAATTGCCTGCCTATTCATCGAGGAGTTTCGAAAGAGTCATCCGGTAAGGCTCCTTGATTGTACCCTTCTCGGTTATTATTGCTGAAACATAACGATGGGGGGTCACATCAAAGGCAGGATTAGCTACCTGTACTCCTTGCGGGGCGACTGACACACCCTGAATATGAGTGACCTCCTCTGAGCTTCTATACTCGATAGGGATCCTGTCACCGGAGGATAAGGACAGGTCTACGGTAGTAATAGGGGCAGCGACATAGAAAGGGATGCCATTTTCCCTGGCCAGAACCGCCAGGGTATAGGTGCCGATTTTGTTGGCAACGTCCCCATTAGCAGCAATCCTATCAGCGCCTACTATGACACAGTTTACATCTCCTTTGCTGATGAAGTGCCCTGCCATAGAGTCAGTGATGAGAGTAACGGGAATATCCTTGCGCATAAGCTCCCACACCGTGAGACGTGCTCCCTGGAAGAGAGGGCGGGTTTCAGTGGCAATAACACTGATTCCTTTATTCTGCTCACTGGCTGCCATGATCACTCCGAGGGCCGTGCCATACCCTCCGGTAGCCAGAGGACCTGCATTGCAATGGGTCAGGATAGTGAAACCATTGCCTATGAGCTCAGCACCAAACTGTGAGATGAGTCTGGTCGCTTGTTTTTCGTCAGCGTGGATGGCCTTTGCTTCAGCGATCAGTGTAGCCTTAGTCCCGGGGATATCCTCTCCTGTCTGAGTTGCCGCTATCATTCGTTTGATGGCCTGAAAGAGATTGACTGCGGTGGGTCTGGTAGAGGCCAATACTTCGGCCATGCGCCGTAGCTCGGCAAGGAAATGCTCTTTGCTCTTTGTCTCGATGGATTGTGCTCCCAAGGCAATGCCATAGGCAGCAACTATCCCAATCAGGGGTGCCCCACGGACTCGCATCTCCTTGATTGCCTGGGCCACCTCTTCATAAGTGGAAAGCTGAAGATAGACCTCCTCCCAGGGGAGTTTGGTCTGATCAATGATTTCGATCCTGTCATCGAGCCATGTTGTAGCTTCCATGTCTGCACTCCGACGACTAGTTTATCATCTGAAGGTTGGTTCGTCATTATACAGTATACAGTTCGCCTGATTTGAAATGCCGTAGGGATGGTGATAAAACATTAGGCTTAGCGGGTATGGGTATGATATGCGATCGAAATCCGGGGCAAGAAAGCATGTTTGGTGTCTACAGGGCGCTCGATCTGAGCGATGAGAAGGGTTTCATATGCGGCAAGACATTAGCTGATCTGGGCGCGGACGTAGTCAAGATTGAACCGCCCGGCGGTGATCCTGGCAGGAACATAGGCCCTTTCTACCATGACATTCCTCGTGCCGAGGAAAGCCTCTATTGGTTTGCCTACAATGCCAACAAACGAGGTATTACCCTGAACATAGAAACGACCGACGGGCAGAAAATCTTCAAGAGACTGGCGAAAACTGCTGATTTCGTCATCGAATCCTTTTCTCCTGGATATTTGAAGAACCTTGGTCTGGACTATTCGGTGCTGAGTCAAATCAATCCTGGGATCATTCTGGCCTCGATTACTCCGTTTGGGCAGAGCGGTCCTTATCGTGATCATAAGACCGCGGATATCGTGAGTATGGCTCTCGGTGGCTACATGTACCTGACCGGTGAGTCCGATAGACCCCCAGTTCGCATCGGTTTCCCCCAGGCATATCTCCACGCGGGTATGGCAGCCGCTTCAGGAGCGATGCTTGCTCATTGCCATAGACAACTGACCGGAGAAGGACAGTGGGTCGATGTCTCAATACATGAAGCCTGTGCCTGGATACCACCAGATTCCTACATCTTCTGGGAGATGAATCAGCTTCTTGAGGAGCGACACGGGGCAGTGCGTGTCAGGCCAACAACCGGGGCTCGAATGAGACGTATATGGCAGTGTGTGGATGGCTACGTAAGTTTTGATCTCTATGGGGGCAGGCTTGCCCGAAATTTCATGACGCCACTGGTTGCCTGGATGGCGGAAGAGGGGATGGCACCGGATTTTCTTACAGAAATAGATTGGGCGACCTTCGATTATTCAGCAGTGCCCGCGGACATAGTAGACGGAATCTCCGAACCTGTTGGTCGGTTCTTCATGGGGCATACTAAGGAGGAGCTCTGGCAGGGCGGCATAGCCAGGCGCTGCTGCATCTACCCTGTCTCTTCTCCCGGGGAGGTAGGCAGAAGTGCCCAGCTTGCGGAGAGGGATTACTGGGTAGATCTGAGACATGATGAGCTCAATTGTAGTATTACCTATCCCGGGCTTTGCATCAGATCGTCGGAGGCCAAGTGCAGCCTAAGGCGAAGAGCGCCTCTTATCGGGGAACACAATGAAGAGATATACGGCGGGGTAGGGTTGTCCAAAGAGGAGCTTGTTGTCCTAAGGCAGGCCGGGGTGATATGAAGGGGGTGACTGTTTGCAGGCGTTAGGGGGCCTGAAGGTTGCTGACTTTTCGTGGTTCATATCGGGTCCGCTGACAGCCAAATTCCTTGGCGACTGCGGAGCTGAAGTGGTTCACATTGAGTCAGGTACCAGTCCTGACAATATGAGAAGCACCATTCCAATGAGGGACAATGTGCCGGGGATCAATCGCTCGGCAGCCTTCGCTCGCTACAACAGCAGCAAATATGGACTGAGTCTCAACCTCAAGCAGCCTAATGGAGTGGATATGGCCAAGAAGATCGTGGCATGGGCAGATGTTGTAGTGGAGAACTTCAGCTCGGGGACAATGGAGAGGCTTGGCCTGGGCTATGAGGATCTGAAGAAAGCAAGGGCCGATATCATAATGGTGAGCCTGCCGATGTTCGGGCATACAGGGCCCTGGGCCAGGCACCCCGGTCTTGGCTCGCAGTTGACGGATCTGATCGGGTTTGGCAATGTTACGGGCTGGCCTGATCGTGAGCCCAACTCGCCACCCGGCGCCTATACCGATTTCATTACCCCCTATTTTGCTGTTTGTGCCATCATGGCAACTCTTGATTACCGACGCAGGACTGGCAGGGGGCAATATATCGAGATATCTCAATATGAAGCAGGTATCCATTTCCTGACGCCGGTTATCATGGACTGGTTTGTACATGGTCGACAGCCAAATCGAGTGGGTAACAGGTGCAGAGGTGTTGCTCCTTATGGGGTCTACAGATGCCGTGGCCATGAAAGATGGTGTGCCATTGCGGTGTTCACAGAGGGGGAGTGGCGAAGCCTTTGTGGAGTGATTGAGAAGCCCAGCCTGGCTGAGGATCCGAGATTCGCCACCGGGTTGGCTCGGGTTGAGAATTGCGAGCAACTGGATGGATTGATAGAAGAGTGGACGGGCAACCGTTCTGCCGAAGAGGTGATGAGTCTAATGCAGGAGGCTGGGGTTGCTGCGGGCGCTGTGCTCAATGGCCGCGATCTGGGTGAGGACGCTCATCTCAACGCCAGGGGTTTCTACAAGGAACTGGTTCATCCGGAGATAGGCCATCATCGCTATCTCTTGCCGCCTTTCAGACTGTCGAAGACACCCGGCGAGCCAAAGATGGCAGCCCCCTGTCTGGGCCAGCACAATGAATATGTGTGCAAACGCATTCTGGGCATGAGTGACGAAGAATTCGTCCAGTTGCTGAACGAAGGCGTCTTTGACTAAGTGCCTGCTTAGCCTCTGGGCAGCCCGAGTCCTCTGAGAGCGATTATGTTTCTCTGGATCTCAGCGGTTCCAGCTCCTACTGTAGCAGCGGCTGCATAGAAATACTGGCGCTGGAAGAACCCTGAGAGAGGAGCCCATTTGCAGCCCTCGTCGAGTTGCCCGAAAGCTCCGGTGATCTGCAAGCCAGCTTGAGCCACACGTTGCTGGAACTCGGCGCCGAAGACTCTCGACATCGATGCCTCGTGGTCTACGGCTTTGCCAGCGCCCTGCATCCAGACGATGCGGTGTGCAAGGATCCTGGCGGCCTCAGCTTCGACGTACAATTGTGCCAGGCGGTTGCGGATCACCGGGTCTGCAAACAATGGCTTGCCATTGCGCTCAGTTTCCTTGGCGAATTCTATGAGACGGGTTAGATTGCGTCGGGCAGCGGCGATCCGGTGAATGCCAGATCTTTCGTAGCCCAATACTGCCCCCGTTACTCGCCAACCATCGTTCTGCTTCCCCACCAGGTTTTCCCTGGGCACGACCAAGTTATCGAAGAAGATCTCGCAGTAGGTGCCGACGATATTGGGCAGGAAACGCACTTCGACGCCAGGACTTTTCAGGTCAACGAGCAAGAAACTTATGCCCTTGTGTTTAGGGGCCTCAGGATCTGTCCTTGCCAGGATGAAGGTCCAGTCGGCGTGCATGGCGCCGGTGCTCCAAACCTTTTGTCCGTCAACGATGAAATGATCCCCTTTGTCCACAGCGCGAGTTGATACAGCGGCCAGGTCTGAGCCGGCACCCGGCTCGCTGAAACCCTGGCACCAGACCTGTTCTCCGCGGGAGATCTTGGGGAGGAAATTTTTTTTCTGGGGCTCACTACCATACTGTATGAGGGTGGGTGCGCACATGAGAGCGCCCTGGATGTCTACTCCAGGAAGTTCATGGTAGTACATCTCGTCGCTCAGAATGAACTGCTTGATAGCGGAGTCTTGCCCTCCATACTCCTTGGGCCAGGAGAGGGAATGCCATCCCTTATCCCCTACTTTACGGAGCATGCTGCGGGCAAACTCCCACTCCTCACCGTCCTTGGCCTCCTGAAGAAGGCCCGTTCCGGTCCAGTTCTTGGGGAGTTCTTTCTTTATGAACTCAAGGACCTCTTGGTGAAACTTCCTATCCTCTTCGCTGAAGCTGAAATCCATGTGGCCTCCTGACCAGGTTTCCTGTGTAGATTGTACGCTGCATCGAACGCAGGTGTCAAAGAATTTGGCACGACG
>JBGOWL010000123.1:0-5462 GCA_041478585.1 Dehalococcoidia bacterium
CACTCACGTTGGGCAGAAATGCCCACCCTTTCGTTTTGGCCACGTGCAAATCAACAACAGACCCCGAGGACTGTTAGGCAACAATTGGAGGGGATTGGGGTGATTCGTTCATAAACAGTTGATCATGAACTGTTTTTTCGTTCGGGAATCACGATGCAGAGGTGCTCTGGAAGGCACGCTTGAAGGCGGGGGCATTAGGTGTCGATTCTCAAGGTAATTTACCACTCGAAGAGAAGAAGGGCTTGGAGGAGTTTGATTTCAATTTCAATCCCCGGATACCCACCCGGCACATCCACGATCTGGCTACCTGTCGCTTTATCGGGGGTAAGGAATCCATCATCTTCTGTGGTCCTGTCGGCGTGGGTAAGACCCATCTGGCTCAGGCTTTGGGGCATCAAGCCTGCCGCCAAGGCTACAGCGTCCTCTTTACCAAGGCTAACCGGCTCCTGTCCGACCTGGGAGGAGGCAGGGCTGACGACACCTGGGAGAAAAGGCTGCGCTGCTACCTGAAGCCTGACTTGCTTATCATCGATGATTTCGCCCTCAAAGAGTTTACCAAAACCCAGGCTGAGGACCTCTATGAGCTTATTGAGCGGCGTTACCGTCAGAGCTCGATGGTAGTTACGGCCAATCGCTCGCCAAAAGACTGGTATCCCCTATTCCCGAATCCAGTCATCGCTGAAAGCGCCCTTGATCGTCTCATCAGCTGCTCCCACGTTATCACTCTGACCGGTAAGAGCTACCGCGCATTACTTCGTCCGGATAAAGACCTTGAAAAGGAGGTGGTAACTGTGTGATACTCTACCCCAAAGTGCACCCAGGGTGGTCAATTAACCTGAGAAACGACATCCAAGACAGATGAACGATACCAAGGCAGTCAAACAACAAAAGAGACTGGAACCAAAGTGGCTCGTCCTGTCGGCCGTGATGCTCGGCAGCATCATGGGGCCCTTGGATGGCAGTATTGTCAACACCGTCTTGCCATCGATCGCGCGCTACTTTGATGCTCCGATATCCATCGTCCAGTGGGTGCCAACCGTTTATCTGCTTACCATCAGCTGTTTGATCCTGCTGTACGGCCGCATAGGGGACATGGTAGGGTACAAGAAGGTCTATCTGGCCGGTTTGGCCGCGTTCACGGTCACCTCCGCCCTGTGCGGCTCTTCGGTGAGCGTATGGATGCTGATAGCTTGCCGAGGTCTGCAGGGACTGGCTGCGGGCATGATGATGTCCGTGGGCTACGCCATTGTCACGGCGGCCTTCCCTCCCGGAGAGCGCGGAAAGGCCTTGGGCATCTATGCCGTCAGCATTGCTGTGGGACTGGGATTGGGTCCGACGCTAGGTGGGCTCATCGCCCAGAACTTGAGCTGGCGCTACGTGTTTTTCATTAATGTCCCCATCGGCATCCTCGCTGTCCTCTGGGGCTACAGGATTATACCGTCAAGTGCGGCCGGCGTCAGACAGCGTCTCGATCTCCCTGGCGCGGTGGCTGCTCTTGTCTTTTTGCTCAGCCTACTCCTATACGCCAACCGGGGTGAGGATTGGGGATGGCTATCACCTGCGTCAGTCACTTTGCTGGTCGTAGCTCTCTTTTCAGGAGCATGGTTCTTTCTGATAGAGACTACCTCGGCACAGCCTATGCTCAACCTGACCCTTTTCAGGAACCGCGTCTTTGCATTTGCGAATTTGAGTGCCTTGCTTAACTTCATGGCTCTCTACGCGGTCGTCTTTCTAACCCCTTTCTATCTTACTGTCGTCTTGGACTATGACATCTTGAAGGTGGGGCTGGTCATGAGCGCTTCGCCCATCGCCACCCTGTTCGTAGCGCCGGTGAGCGGTTCGCTCTCCGATCGGATGGGAATGAGAGTCCTGGCCGTCTCCGGCATGTGCGTCTGCGCCGTGGGTCTGTATCTCATGAGTCGCCTGGGATCAGATTCTAATGCCTTCGATGTTGCTTGGCGTCTTGCCGTTGTAGGCGTCGGTTTGGGCCTCTTTCAAAGCCCAAACAATAGCGCAGTGATGGGCAGCGTTCCGCTGCCCTACCTTGGCATTGCTTCGGGGATACTGGCGGCCATGCGCAACGTGGGCATGGTCCTGGGCATTGCGGTCGCTGGAGCTGTTCTGTACAACAGTGCCTCCGTCGCGGTGTCGCTTAGCTCAGGTTCGTTCGACAGCACCGAGGTGGCCGCTTTTCTACGCGGTCTGCATTGGGCCTATATCACAGGCGCCGGGATCGCAGCAGCAGCGGCCGCAACGTCCCTCACAGCAGTAGCCGCGATGAAAGACATGAAGAACCCGCCATCGCATGCTCGGTGAGAAACGGAGCACTTTGCCTCTCAGTCATCGGGATCCTCTACCAACACTTCGACAACATCTGTTAAGTCGCTCGGGTATCGCAAGACCCGGGTGATACCACAGGCATGGGGATTGGGGCGGCTAGCGCACCAACGCTAGTGCATGAACTGTTAAATCCGCGCATCAGGGTATTGTGAAGAGATACGTCTTGTGTTCGTTCCCGGTACTCGTTCTTCTTTTCTGACACTGGCCTTTTGTTCTTGAGAGTGATACTATGCTCACAAGACATAACACTTGAGAGTCTTTCTCCAAGGGAGGCGAGACAATGGCGCCAAAGGGGTTGGACACGACCGACTCACTCCCGCACCGAAATTCGCCGACCCGTCGCACCAGAACTGTATCCACGATAACATAGTCCCACCAGCGCTTTGTAGAACTTCAGGCTGTCCTCCTTCGTATCCAAGCTGAGGTTGACAGCCTCCATGTCCTCGGTGCTATTATCATAATCGAATCCCACCTACACGCATCATAACAGCTTGTTTCAGTAGCTGGTGGCAGCCTAGAGGGCCGTTTGGAGGGGAGGTGGTGCCTATCCATATTCACAGCGACTTCTCAACCTTTGGCCACAGGGGAGGTCGCTTTTCTTTGGCTAAGGGGCCAGACAGAATCAACAAATAAGGAGGGTAAAACCAGTGGGCAAGTATTTGCTTCTTTGGGAAGTAGACCCAGCCAGGGTGCCTGTTAACGCCAAAGAGCGAGGCACTGCCTTGCTTGGTTTGGCCGAGGGGGTTAAGGCGGATATGAAAAAGGGGTTCACCAAGGACTGGGGGACTTTCCCCGGGGAAATGAATGGATATGCTATTGCCGAAGGCACTGAGGTCACCATTATGACGGAAATGATGAAGTTTGCCCCGTATGTCAAATTTGAGGCTCGTGCTGTTGCTACGCTGGCACAGGTGGAGGAGGCGATAAAGGCCTCAATGAAGTAGGCAAGCCAGGTAAACAGTAGTTCTAGGGTCGACAGCGATGTCCACCCTTCCTGTTTGTCATGCGAGCAGTCACCCCACCAGCGCCTTGTAGAACTTCCAGGCTGCCCCTTTTCTATCCAAGCTGAGGTTGGGGTGATATAGTATCGGGTTAGGAGGTACAGAGACATGGCAGAACGACAAGAACCTAGAGTGAAACTACCATCCCCGAGCCACCTGGGCATTGTGGTAAAGGATTTGGACCAAGCAATCGGTTACTATGACTCTCTCTTTGGGTGGGGTCCCTTCCAGGTTCAAGAAATAGACATGAAGAAGTTTCCGTTCACCTTTCGTGGTAAACCAGGCAGTGGCCGATTCAAGGTGGCCGCAGGTCGGTCTGGCTTCATGTTAATCGAATTGTTTCAAGCCCTAGAAGGTGAAACACCATACACGGAGTTTTCCAAGGAAAAGGGGGAGGGAGTCCACCATATCGGCTTTCAAATAGAGGATTTCGATAGGGCACTAGCCGTTTTAGCCAAAGAGGGTATTGAGCCGATATTCCATGGAGAGTTTCCTCAGGGCGCATTCGCCTACTTCAATACCGACAAGGTCGGTGGCATTGTGTTCGAGCTAATCAAATTTCCACCCTTTGATTAGGCTTTTCCATATTTCTGATTCTTGCCGACGCTGTCAACTGGTGCTGTAGGCTTGGGTAGGTACGAAGCTCTGTTAGACAAAGCAGCGCTGCCGATGTAGTCTCACGCCACCAGCGCCTTCTAGAACTTCAAGCTGTCCCCCCTTTGTGTCCAAGCTGAGGTTGGGGGACATGATTTCTCATAGGATTCATGCTCCTATTGCATATTCCACGGCGATGTGTTAGCATTTCAGTACTGGTTTCAGTTCAGGTTATCAACGGTCTGTTAGACTTCCCCATCGCAGCCACGGGCTCCGGATGACCCCGACTCTAGCCAAATATTTCAAGGAAGGAGGTCATCCAATGAGTTTTGTGGACAAATCCATTCAGTGCTCTGACTGTGGGTCTACTTTCACCTTCAGCGCCAGCGAACAGGAACTGTTTGCCCAGAGAGGCTATACCAACGATCCCAAGCGCTGCATGTGGTGCCGCGCAAAGAGGAAAGCCCAGGGCAATGGCTCTTCGAGCTATGGCGCGTCCAGGCGACAGATGTTCCCAGTAGTGTGCGCCGAGTGCGGCAAGCAGACAGAAGTGCCCTTTGAACCGCGAGAAGGCAGACCAGTGTACTGCAGCGACTGCTACAGCAGGGTCAGGTCAAACGGCGTGCCAGTCCGATCGTAGGTGGAATTCAAATGCGCTTGGTGACAACATCGAAGAAGAATGAGCGGTGGTTGGGTCATCACTACCAGGTGAACCAGAGATCAGAATAAAGGAGGCAGAACACATGGCAACTAGGGCAAAGAAATCAGACAGCGTATACAAGGTAATCGAACTCGTCGGAACCAGCACTGATTCATGGGAGAAAGCGGCTGCCAGCGCTGTGGGAGCCGCCGCCAAAAGGCTGCGCGACCTCCGCATTGCTGAGGTTGTCGAGATGGACATGCAGCTGGAGAACGGGAAGGTCCACGCCTATCGGGTAAAGATCAAGGTCTCCTTCAAGTACGAAAGGGAAGACTAGAGCCCAGGAAATAGGCACACCCGGTTGCAATGCACGGAAGCCCATCCGAATAAGGTGGGCTTTCTTGTTTGCACAGTCCTGCAGGTGCAACGATCTACAGCATGCATTGACTCGGATATCACTTCATTGCGACAATGCACCACGGGCAGAGAATGTCCAATAAGCACGGCTACGCAGGCACAATACTGAGAGTGGACCTCTCATCAGGAGAGATGTCCACAGTGCCCACGTCCAACTATGCTGCGTTCGTCGGGGGACGGGGCATTGCGACCAAGATCCACTGGGACGAGGTGCCGCCGCACGTTGGGGCACTGGATTCCGAGAACCGGCTAACGTTTCTTACCGGGCCGCTAGTCGGTTTTGCTGGATTCGCCAGCTCCCGCTGGCAAGTGTGTGGCAAATCCCCAGCCACAGTTCCCGAGCATTTTTGCTACAGCAATCTGGGAGGGACCTGGGGGGTTACTCTGAAGTTTGCCGGATACGACGGCATCATTGTCCAGGGGAGATCTGAAAGGCCCGTGTATCTCTTTGTCCAACAGAATGGAGCGCA
>JBGOWL010000052.1:0-7988 GCA_041478585.1 Dehalococcoidia bacterium
ATTGAAGTAGGTATAGACCACGCGATCGCCTACCGCCAAGGGTTGGCCTGCTGAGTCAGTGCTGATACCGTCTCCCAGCTTGGCTACCCTTCCCGTCATCTCATGTCCCAGGATTGTTGGCAAAGGTGCCCCCAGAATGCCCAGGTCCAGGTCTCCGCGCCACATGTGCAGGTCCGAACCACAGATGTTGGCCATCGACACCTTGACCAGGATCGCCCCTGGTTCAGGGTCAGGCACGGGATACTCCACTATCTCCATAGGTTTGCCCAGACCCCTGTAAATCGCAGCTCTGCCCTTCTCAGCCATTAAAACCTCCTCTTCAATAGCCTATCTTGGCTAATGCTAAACCAGCCGAAGCCAGCAGGCAACACCGAATGGCTTTCACATGGTTCTCGATCTCTGGCCCAAAACAAACCGCTGTTTTCCAGGATGGTATGTATGAAAGCTAATGACACTGCTATCCCCTAGACAAGCTTGTTATCATAGGCGAAGCGGCAGATGTCCGCATCGCCCTGAAGGCACAGCTTCTGAAGCACGCGAGAGCGATAAGTCTCGATGGTCTTCACGCTCAATCCCAACTGCGATGCCACTTTGCTCAGTCGGCAGCCCTGCGCTATGAGACAAAGTACCTGTAGCTCGCGGTTTGACAGCATGCCCACTGGAGTCTGCTCAACATGACTGGCCAGAAGCTGCAGGTCAATTGCATTCTCGGCAAGATCCGATAGGTACTGCTTGCCCCTTGCCACCGTCCTTACCGCTCTGTGTAGCTCTGCTGTCGAGCTGCCCTTGGTGATATAGCCCAAGGCTCCTGCCTTGAGGACACGCACCGCAAACTGCTCCTCAGGGTACATAGTGAGAACTAGAATACGCGCACCTGGGTCTTGTGCCAGGATGAGCTTCACAGTCTCCAAACCATCCTTCTTGGGCATGGCCATATCCACGACCGCCACGTCAGGATGCATGCGTCTATACTCCTCCACCGCTTCGAGTCCGTCAGAGGCCTCGGCCTCTACACGAATATCAAGGGCTTCTTCAAGAACATGCTTCAGCCCCTTCCTTACGAGGCTGTGATCATCGGCAAGCAATACCCTTATCATAGCCGCATTCCTGCTAGGCTGGATATTCCTTCCCTGTCGGCAGGCGGACCACAATTTGTGTGCCTCTGCCAGATGAACTGGAAACCGTCAGAATCCCGCCAGCCAGACGAGCCCTCTCATACATGCCCAGAAGCCCAAATGTGGGCCTTGACGACAATGTTCTTGCATTTATCCCAACACCATTGTCCGATATCTGCAGCACTGCCCTTTCGCCTTCCCTCTCGAGTTTGACTTCCACCTGTGACGCTCTGGCATGCCTCCAGACATTGGTCAAGGCCTCCTGAAGTATGCGGTATGCAGCTATGGAAGTGGATTTAGGCACTTCAATATCGCGAATCGGTGTGTCAACAGGACACGAGATACCGGTACGCCGCTCGAACTCCTCCGCACACCATTCTATTGCCTTGCCCAAACCCAGACCATTCAGTATCCCAGGTCCGATATTGGCCGCGATTCGATTTGAAGCCATCTTGAGCCGATCTGCCACAAGAGCCAGCTCTTTTGCCTGTTCCTGCAGATGCGGCATGTCGACAAGGCTCTTGGCCAGCGACTCAGCCTGCATCTTAAGGTAGACAAGCTCTTGTCCTAGCTGATCGTGGAGATCACGGGCGAAGCGTGCCCGTTCCTTTTCCTGAATCTCCAACATTCGTTGAGTCATTAGCCTGAGTTGACCCTCTGAACGTCTCAGCTCTCTTTCTGCTTTCTTGAGCTGGGTTACATCCATAAAGGTACCTAGCGTAGCTCTCTCACCGTTGTGTTGAATTGACGCCACCGTCTCCATGACCCACCTGGTCTCACCGTCCTTGCTAATAAACCGGAACTCGTACGGCTCGAATCGCTCACCTTTTAGCATCGCTGTTGCCATTTGTCTTACCCTATCTCTATCAGATGGCAGGACAAAACTCATGGCGCTGGCACCGATCAACTCCTGCTGGCTGAATTTGGCAAATTGCTCGAACTGCATGTTCACGAACTGGAACTTTCCGTCCTGAATAATGTAAACGCCTATAGGGGAACTATCGGCCAGAGTGCGAAATAGCTCCTGTTCCCGACGCTGTTTGGTGGTATCCCGGGTCAGGCAGACTATGGCGCAGGGATCGCCATCACGGTCGCATAGCAGACTGACGCTGGTCTCTGTCAGCAGGATGCTGCCATCCTTTCGCGTCAGTTCCATTTGCAGCATCCATGGTCTCGATAGGTCCCTCGGAAGGTTGCTGGCAATCCTTTGCACCTCTGTAAGAACCTTCTCGTGAATCTTGCTGGTGGTGAGTGCTGCGGCTCCCGAAATCTGCCCGTCTGGGCTGGTTCCTCTGGCAGCATAGCCCAATATGTACTCCGCAGAGGCGCTCACATGGGTGACACGGTGATCCATATCCGTGATCCATACGAACTCCGCATCGCCTTGACCAGCCACGTGGTAGGGTCTCCCAAGTTCACCAACTAGAGAGGTCAGGGTCTGCAGTTCCATAGCCTCAAGATAACACCCGCCTATCTTTATGTCAAAATGTCAAAACAACCGTGTAGGGCATTCCCTGACAGACAGAACGTTGGTCAGAAATCTATGATCTTGGTACTACTCTGACTGAAAACATGAATGCCAGGCCGGAGTTCTCTCCAATCCACGAATCCGTACAGGTCTTGGGTCATAGGAAGGAGGCTGTATGAGCACTGAGAGGCAGGTGCAGATTTTTGCCAGTGATGCTGGCGGGACGATGACAGATATGATGGTGGTTGACACAGAGGGCAACTTCACCATCGGCAAGGCCTCCACCACTCCCAGGGATCAGTCGTTAGGTTTCTGGGAATCGCTTGAAGACGCCCTCGAACACTGGGGCATCGACTTCGGCAAGGAGGCCAAGAACATCCTGCCAAAAGTTGAGGCTGCCGTTTACAGCGGCACGACTATGATGAATGCCCTCATCACAGAAACCGGACGGAAGGTAGGGGTGATTACCACGCGTGGCGATGAGGATGTTTTCCTGCATGAGCGCAGCGCCCAGAAATGGAAGGGTTACCCCTATCAGGATCTTCTCCACCATGTGACTCACCATGGCAATCGGCCTCTGGTACCCCGACGCCTGATTAGGGGTGTGGAAGGGCGCATTGATATGTTCACTGTGGAGGTCATCCCCCTGTATGAGGACATGGCCAGGCAAGCCGTTGAGGAACTGCTCGATGAGAATGTGGATGCTATCGTCGTTTCCCTCCCACAGTCATTCGTAAATCCGGCACATGAACTGAAAGTAGCTCAAATAGCCGATGAAGCAATGGGAAAACGTGGCTACAAAGTGCCGGTCTATCTCTCCCACCAGCTCTGCCCCATCATGAGGGAAGTGGGCCGCCTGAACACGGTTGTGCTCCATGCCTACGTTGCCGAGCCGGGTCGTGAGCAACTCTTCAAGATCGAAAACAAGATCAAAGAGGCGGGTTTCAGGCATCCTCTTCAGATAGTGCTGGCACACGGTGGCTTGACCGATATCAGGTACTCGCGCCTCTACGAAGCGAGTTTCAGCGGGCCCATTGGGGGCTTGCTCGGGGCTCGCTATCTGTCTCAGGTCATAGGGATCGACAACTGGGTGTGCTCCGACATGGGCGGCACTAGCTTCGACGTCGGTCTCATTAGGAGCGGGCAACCTCTGGTTGAGCGCGAGGTTGTCATCAACCGCAGAATGTACAATATCCCCACCCTGCAGATGGATACAATAGGCGCCGGCACCGGCATGTACGTTACTATCGATCCGATCGCCAAGCGGATCAACCTAGGGCCGGGCAGCGCTGGGGCTGATCCCGGGCCAGTCTGCTATGAGATGGGCAACGAAGTGCCCACTGTGATGGACTGTGTGCTGATAATGGGCATCCTGAACCCGGACAATTACCTCGGAGGAAAGAAGAAACTCAACAAGGAGAAAGCCCTCAAAGCAATCAAGGAAAAATGTGCTGACGTCCTGGGCATTGACCCATACTACTTCGCTGATGGCGTGTACAAGCTCATCAACAGCACCATGAGGGAGCATATTAGGGCGGTGCTGTATGCCCGGGGCTTTTCTCCGGTGGCCTATGATCTCCTCTGCTATGGGGGCGCTGGGCCAATGCACCTCGCCGGTTACACCGAAGGACTGCCGTTCCGTGGGGTAGCCACCATGCCTTGGGCTGCTGGATTCTCCTCCTTTGGTTGTGCCGCAGTAGACATCAATCACCGCTATCAGAAATCAGTTCCTGTCCTCATACCCTACGGAGCAGACGATGCCTACAAGATGTTAATGGGTCAGCTCTTGTTGAATGTAGGTTGGGACGAGCTGGAGAAGCAAGCATCTGCTGATTTTGCCGCGGAGGGCTTACCTTGGGAGAAAGCCAAAGTACAACAGATAGCCTACGTACGCTACGGCGGGCAGATGGAGGACCTGGAGGTGGTGTCACCCATATCGCGGATCAATAGCCCCGAGGATATGGACAGACTTCTCGCTGCCTTCGAGGAACTCTATGAGAAGATCTACGCCGGGGTGGCCAGACACGAACGGGCAGGCTTCCAGATAATGGAATTGGGCATCACTGCCACACTCCCCAAAGTCAAACCCAGACTGGTGAAGAAACCACTGGAGGGTAAGAAGCCAACTCGGGACGCTCTCAAGGATGAGAGAGAGGTCTACTACAAAGGTGCCTGGCAGAAAGCCATCACATACGATATGGACAAGTTGAGACCAGGAAATGAGGTCAGCGGAACAGCCGTTATCGAGGCCCCTGCTACCACACTGTTTCTGCCTCCGGGGAGACACATCAGGATGGATGAGTGGTCACTGTTGTGGCTTACCTAGAATGGCTCTCCGAACAAGAAAGGTGATTACGGGAGGTTAAGATGCCAAAGCGAAAGGGAATAGGAGATGGCGGGAGGAAGCTCAGGCAATTGCTTGAGGAGAAGAAGAGACTCCTGGAGGAGTCTGGGTGTTATGCTGGTATTACCCGACCTCATGTCTTGAGGGATGATCCGATAAAGACCGAACTCTTTCATTCTCGAATAATGTCAGCGCTCATAGCTGGACGTGAAACATGCAAGCTGATATCCGGGTCTCCCTATGTCAGGGAGGTAGCCGAACTCTGCATGGGCCTTTACACTCCGGAGGGCGACAACATTGTCCAATCTACCGGCATCCAGGTACACATCCGGCTCATGGGAGACAACATCACCTGGATGATTGAGAACAACTACGAGGATGATGTAGGAATCAATGACGGTGACCTGTTTTTGGCCAACGACCCGGTGATTGCTGGTGTACATGCCGCAGATCTCTATGATCTCCTGCCCGTGTTCTGGGAAGGCGAGCTCGTTGCCTGGGTCTGTACGGTGATTATGGAGATGGACATCGGGGCCGTCAGCCCCGGTTGTATGCCTACTACTGCCGTGGAACGGGGAGCTGACGGAATGAAATTCACCTGCGAGAAGATCGGTTGGAACGACAGGATACGGCGGGACTTCGAGATCAGGATAGAGTTGGGTTTGGACTTGGCCGATCTCTTTCTGCTTGATCGGAAAGGGGCAGTCGCTGCCAACATTCGGGTGCGCGAAGAAGTGAAGAACGTAATAAGAGAATTCGGCCTCGACTACTTCAAGAAGGCAAGCGGGGAGCTTATCGAGGAGGAGCGGCGCAACCAGATCGCTCGCATAAAGCAGCGTACCGTACCTGGCCGCTACCACGACGTAGTTCCCTTCGAGATCTACATGGCCAGCGTCCCAACCTCCTGGTTGCCCGCCAAGAAAGATACTTTGCGGCTCATCCCCATCAGGATGGATATACTGCCGGAGGGTCGAGTAGTGCTCGATTTCGATGGCATTGGCGAATGGGGCTGGCACCCATTCAATCCCACACCTAAGGCCCTCTGGGGTGCTCTTTCCATCAGTGTCGTCCAAACACTGTCCTATGACGGCCGCGGGAATCTGGGATCCCTTCTCCCCTTTGAAATAGTACAGCCACGAGTTGATTCGCTCTTCAATCCCAGCCAGATCAAGAAGCTGGCCACGGGAAATCCATGGCCGTCAATGATAGATGTCTTCAGCCTCTGGTGCGGCATGCTGGGCACCTCATTCTACATGCGCGGTTTCAGGGAGGAGACTTTCAACTATGTTTCTGGATCAGGCTGGGAACTTGCCGGCTATGACCAGTATGGCAACAAGCGGCCCATGATGGCCGGCGGCCCGGGCTGTTTTGGGGCAGGCGCCACAGGGGTATGTGATGGGGTGGACACTGGCGGATGGGTTGCCACACCGGAGACCGATGTGGGCAACTGGGAAGTATGGGAACTATTTGTCCCTGAAATGTTCATGTCCAGAATGCTAGAGCCGTATTCTGTAGGTTATGGAAAGTATCGCTCCGGCCTCTCAATGCCAACCATGGAGATGCTCCACAGGTTGACAATTGGTATAGGCAGTGGGGCCATCGGATGCGCTCACGACCGGATCATACCCAATCTCGGCCTCTTCGGTGGATATCCGGGTGGGAAGCGTAACACCTTCATGGTGCGTTACCACAACTTTCAGGAATTGATCGACAAGAGGCTACCTCTGATCCATGAGATAGGGCATCCAAGGGAATTCCTGAACTACAAGTATGCTGATATCCTGAACCTTCCCCATATCCCACCAACCATAGAGGTTCGCGATAAGGACCTTCTCATATCTGATAACGGCTCGGCGGGCGGGCTTGGAGATCCTATAGACAGAGATCCGGCACTCCAGAAAGCAGATCTGGATAACAGTCTTACTACCGAGGAGATAACCAGAAACGTCTACTGCATCGAAGCTGACTATGATGAAAAGGCTAGGCAGTGGAGGATAGATGAGCAAGCCACCAGGAAGCTCCGCGAGGCCAAGCGTAAGGAGCGGTTGTCAAGAGGCATGCCTGTGGAACAGTGGTGGCAGAAAGCCCGACAGCGTTTGCTTGACAAAGATCTTGATCCTCTGTTGACAGAAATGTACGGCAGCAGCATGAAGTTGAGTGAGAATTTCACTCGGGAATTCAAGGATTTCTGGGGTTTGCCCAGCGATTTCGCGTTTTGAGAGGTGAGAAGATGTCATACAGCAAGAGCGACTTGAAGGACCTCTACAATGGCAAGCTCCCCTGGACGAAGATCAAAGAGATCATGAGCCAGCCCAAAGACGATGACAGGTTTGAGAAGTACATAGAGATTCTGCAGGAGCGCGTTCCATGGCCAGAGCGGATACTCTTGCCGCTGGGTGAGCACATCTACATCGTCGAAAGGAATAGAGAGAGGATTGTGAAGTGCGACTGCGGACATGAGTTTGGTGACTACAGAAGGAATTGGAAACTGAGCGCCCTTGTCTTTGTCAGAGATACCCGTGAGAAATTGGAGGAGGTATATCCTGGCGTAAGGTGCCCCGACCCGCGTCTGTGCGAAGTGCGCGAATTCTACTGCCCCGGCTGTGGTGCCTTGCTGAAAGTGGAGAGCGTGCCGGTCGGCTGCCCAATCATTTTTGACTTCTTGCCTGATTTAGACGCCTTCTACCGCGAATGGCTGCATAAACCGCTTTCGGGGGAAAAAGAGTTTACAGATATGTCCCACGAGGTCACTCTGGCCTGGCAGTTGAAGCACGGGTAGTGGGATGACGGCTCTACCATAATTGGGCCAGAAGGTGTCAGTCCAAAGCGGTAGGGCTTACCGTCAATATATGTGTAGAGAGGCTAGTCGAAGCTCAACCCTCAATGGGCACGACCAGGTTGAGGGCATCTCTGAGAGAATGAACGGGGAATGACGGCGCTCGCAGACCTGAAACGACCTCGGAAGATCTACAGCTTGATCAGCAGATCGCCCTTGTCGAACGAAGTTTCATGACGGGTCAGAGGTTCCCTGGCCGGTCCGCTGAGTCTCTTCCCTTCGTAG
>JBGOWL010000007.1:0-18328 GCA_041478585.1 Dehalococcoidia bacterium
AGATATCTGCCTTAACTCTTGCCCAACTAAGCACTAGTCATTCAGCCCGGAAAAGCGCTTCTCCCGCCAGCGCCAGAAAAGCTTGACCACCTCCACTGCGACAAACAGCGTGCAACTGGCCAGGATCACTATTCCCCAGTCAGCGATACTCAGACTGAAGGTGTGGAAGTAGCTTTGCAGAGACGGCACATAGATCAGCGGCAGGCTCAATGCTATAGTACCAAGGATTGCCAGTAGCAGCCACTTATTGCTGAAGAGACCGACCTTGAATACAGAATCCCTCTCCGAACGGCAGCTTAGAGCAGTGAATTTCTCTATCACCACCAGGGTAACAAAACACATCGCTTGAGCATAGATTATGGCCTCATCGGCAGTCCTGCCTGAGTAATGTAGCGCCCAGTAGAACACACCAAACGTAGCTACCCCCGTTAAGATGGCTATCAATACTATCAACCTGGTTACCGGCCAGGTGAAAATGCCCTTCCTGCGGTCGCGCGGTGGGCGCTCCATTATATCCCGGTCTGGCGGATCGAAAGCCAGGGCCAGCGCCGGAGGACCGTCTGTGGCAATATTCACGAACAGAAGCTGCACCGCCACCAGAGGCAGCGGTGTACCAACGGCCACCGCCACTACCATCAGAACCAGCTCCCCGATGTGGCAGGAGAGCAGATACATTATGCTCTTCTTTATGTTACCGAAGATGCCCCGCCCCTCTCTTACCGCCGCCACGATCGACGCGAAATTATCATCCGTGAGCACCATATGTGCTGCTTCCTTTGATACATCTGTCCCCGTCACGCCCATTGCCACTCCGATGTCTGCTCTCTTCAAAGCCGGAGCATCGTTCACGCCATCGCCCGTCATTGCCACTACGTGCCCCCTCTTCTGCAGAGCTTCCACTACCCGCAGCTTGTGCACAGGAGACACACGAGCATATACCTCTATCTTCTCGACAACGGCCTCCAATTGCTGGTCAGTCATTTCTTCCAACTCAGCACCACCCACCACCAACCCTTCCTGCAACAAGCCCAGCTCCCTGGCAATGGACGCCGCTGTAGCCCTGTGGTCACCGGTTATCATCACCGCCTTCATGCCGGCTCTCTGACACATTTGAATGGCCTGCTTCGCCTCCTCCCTGGGAGGATCGATCATAGCCACCAGACCCACAAAAACCATACCCCGTTCCACCTCTTCAGGAGTCCGCGAATCCACCCCCACTGGCTTGTAGGCCATCCCCAGGACCCGCAGGCCATCATCTGCCATTTGGCTGTTTATCTCCAGCAATCCCTTCTTCTCTTCTGCCGGCAGCTTCCTTTCATGGCCCTCTGAACAGATACGATCGCAAGCCTCTAGGATCACCTCAAGAGCGCCTTTTGAGAAAGCCAGCCCACCCTCAGGGGTTTGATGGACAGTGGTCATCATCTTTCTCTCAGACGAGAAAGGTATTTCAGCCACCCTCGAGAAGGATTCTGCTAGAGAAGCTCTGTCCAAAGCCGCCTTAGCAGCCAACACGATCAAAGCCCCCTCCGTAGGATCGCCTCTTATGCTCCAGGTATCGTCGGTTGATACCAGGCTAGCATCATTGCACAGGGCACTTATCTGAAGCAGCTTCTGCAAGGAGGACGCCTCCCCCGGCACAATGATATCCCCATTCCTTCGGAACTCGCCTTTGGGCTCATAGCCTGTCCCGCTCACATCAATTACCTGTCCATCTGTGTAGAGCTTCCTCACCGTCATCTGGTTCTGGGTCAGAGTGCCTGTCTTGTCAGAGCAGATGAAAGTGGTACAACCCAGCGTCTCCACAGCATGTAGCTTCCGAACCAGGGCATGTTTCTGAGCCATCCGGTATACCCCGAAGGCCAGCGTCACCGTCACAATGACAGGCAGTGACTCCGGGACCACCACTACTGCCAGACTCACCCCCCAGATAAGCATCTCCAGGACTCCCAGTTGCAGCCGCACAAACACCAGAACCACCACCAGGGCAGAGACAGCCAGCAGCGATATCGCCATCAGCTTGCCAAAGCGATCCAGGCTTACTTGAAGCGGGGTCCGGGCCTCTTCCACACCCTGAAGCATCCCGGCGATCTTGCCAAACTCTGTGGACATGCCTGTGGCTGTCACCACAGCCTTGCCTTTGCCATAGGCCACGCTCGTTCCAGCGTAGACCATGTCCTTTCTGTCGCCAAGCAGCGCATCCACTGGGACAGAAGACAAACCTTTCTCAGTTGTCACTGACTCGCCGGTTAGCGCTGCCTCGTCCATCTTGAGACCGGTAACCTCAAGCAAATGCGCGTCGGCAGCCACCCGATCGCCGGTCCTCAAAACCACGATATCTCCAGGCACCAGGTCACGGGATGGCACCACCACTTCTTCGCCCTCTCGAATCACCGCAGACGTCGGTGCGATCATCTCCTTCAAAGCCTGCAGCGCCCCCTCGGCCCGGTACTCCTGGACAAAGCCGAGGACAACAGACACGATGACCACAACCACAATTATGATCGGGTCCCAGATGTTGTTATCGTCCCCAATCGCCGCCAGAACGGCTGAGATAGCCGCAGCCATGAGCAGGATGATGATGAGAACGCTCCTGAACTGCCCCAGGAACATCAGCCATGCCGGAATCCGCTTCTCACGCCTGAATTCATTGCGGCCAAATCGTATCAGCCGCTGTTCAACTTCTCTATGGCTCAATCCAGCAGGGCTAGAGCCCAGAATCTCCAGCGCTTCCGTTGTTTTCAGATTATGCCAGTTCAACTGCTCCAAATCAGGTCCACACTTCCCACGGCAATAGATGCTTCACAGACGGCAATCCCACTTTGCTCCTTCAAGCTTTCGGAACCAGCAAAGGAAGGCCAGAAACGAGGTCCAATGAATGCGGGATGATTGCCTCCAGGCGGCTTTCGAATTGCCACAGCGCATAATCTTACCGCACCATGCATCGGGTATTCAACACCAGGCTCTTCCCACCACAATATCCACGTGCTGACACTGAACCAAGGTCTGCATCACCAACCGAAAGTGACAGCCAAAGGTTTATTGTGGCTTCAAACCATGGAGGAACAGATTCCTATTGCACAGCCAGGCCGGGTGTTTCGCCCTGGCATGGATATCATCGACGGGAGGCGTGTTAGCCAAAACAAGGCCCTTATCGTAACAACGGACGCTGCGCTGTTGCAGTGAAATATCTCTTCCAGTACAATGAAACAAATTTCGCGGAAAGCCCCGCAAGCACAGAGGGAAAACGCCCTCTCCCATAGCAAGAACACTGGCTCTGCCGCGAGGTTCTAGAGGGGTTTTTGAAATACGCCAGCGAGGAAGCACGCATGAGCGCCATAGATAGCCCGGTTCTTGTGCTGAACCAGAACTATGAGCCTCTCAACATCTGCCGAGTGCGACGGGCAATGGTTCTCATACTTCGAGGTAAGGCCGAGGTGTTGGAAAACGGCCGCGGTGAGATCCACGCCATAAATATCTCTCTACCTATACCCTCGGTAGTTCGTCTAACACAACTCATTAGGCGCCCTCGTCTGCAGAAGAGGCTCACGCGCTTCGAAGTGTTCAACCGCGATAAACATACCTGTCAATACTGTGGTCGCGAAGGCAGAGACTTGACCCTGGACCACATCATCCCGCGCAGCCGTGGTGGTACCCATGATTGGGAGAACATCGTTAGCTGTTGTTTCCCCTGTAACCTTCGCAAAGCAGGACGAACACCAGCAGAAGCCGGTATGAAACTGAACCGACGTCCTCTACCCCCTCCGCCAGCAGCCTTCTCCATCCCCTATCAATATCTTAACAGGCATAATGACTGGCAGAAGTTCATCGTACAGGCAGGCTAGGTTTTGCGTGGTTTCTGACCCTTCTTTTTGGGCCCCTCTCCAGCATCTAATAGTGTGACATCAGCAGCAGCAACCTCGATAACCGCCTGACTTTCAAGTTGCACATTCACCGTCTCCTTGAGTACGTTTATCCCGGTGACCACCCCTTCACCCATGGGTGTTGTCACACGCCCACCTATGGGAGGTAGTTTTTCCTTCATCAACCGGTAGTGTTCGGCCTCGTAGCCAAGACAACAAAGCAGCCGACCGCACATACCGGATATTTTTGTCGGCTCAAGCGAAAGCGACTGCTCCTTGGCCATCTTGATGGACAAAGGTTTGAATTCAGTCAGAAAGCTGGCACAGCACAAGGGATACCCACAGCGACCAACTCCCCCAAGCAATTTGGTCTCATCCCTCGGCCCCACCTGGTGAAGCTCCACACGCACCTTCAAAACAGCCGCCAGTTCTCTGACCAGTTGCCGAAAATCAACTCTTCCTTCCGCGCTGAAAAAGACAGTAACGTAGTTTGAATTCAGGTTGCTTTCAGCGCCTCTGAGTTTGATAGGCAGATTGAACTTACGCGCCAGCTCGGCACACTTGGCCAGAGCCTCCTGCTCCTTCTGCCGTGCTTCCTGCACTTGCTCCATATCTTCAGGAGTCACCTTGCGCACCACTGGCTTCAGTGGATCAGTCAATTCACTGGCTATGATCTGCTTCGGCGCAATGACAACCCTACCCATCACATGGCCTCGCCCCGTCTCAACAACCACGTGGTCATTGATCTCCAGTTCGATTCCCACAGGGTCGAAGTAATAGACCTTCCCCACCCGTTGAAAACGAACCCCCACAACATTCCTTAACTCTTCCATTGGAGTTACCATATCCATATCCTGTCTATACCCTTCTCTTCTGAATCTTGGCCAACCTCATATTCACCGCTCGCGCATGGGCATCCAGTCCTTCGGCACTGGCGATCGTTGCTGCCGCTGGGCCAATCGCCCCCAGGGTTTTGCCATCCACAGCTATGACACTGGTCACCTTCACAAAATCTTCCACCGTGAGAGGAGAGCCAAAACAGGCAGTACCACCCGTGGGCATGACATGGCTTGGCCCTGCAGTATAGTCACCCACAACTTCCGGTGCATCCTCACCTATGAAAATTCCACCGGCATTCCTGATCTTCTCGGCACAGGACCAGGCATCGTTGACCATCAGCGAGAGGTGTTCCGGTGCGTACCCATTGACCAGTTCCACAGCTTCCTCCAGATCGGCAACCACTATTATGCCGCCTTTGTTTTCCAGCGAAGCCATTATGATCTCCTTCCGACCCAGTTCAACGACCTGCCTTTCCACCTCTCGATCAACGGCTGACGCCACCTTCGTTGAAGTGGTGATCAAGATAGCAGAGGCCATCGCATCGTGCTCTGCCTGGGCTAGAAGATCGGCAGCACAAATAGCTGGATCGGCAGTCTCATCTGCCACAATGATGGTCTCAGTCGGTCCATAGAAGCCATCAATATCAACCATCCCATATACCATTCTCTTCGCCAACTGCACAAAGATGTTCCCTGGCCCACATATTTTGTCCACCTTGGGGACAGACTGGGTCCCAAAGGCCATCGCCGCAATAGCTTGGGCTCCCCCAATCCGAAAAACTCGATCCACCTCAGCAATATCGGCAGCTACCAACGTTTCGGGAGAGATCCCATCCTCTCCTGGTGGAGTGGCAACTATGACCTCTCTAACACCGGCCACCTTAGCCGGGATGGCAGTCATCAGCACAGTTGAAGGATAGGATGCCCTGCCTCCGGGCACATACACGCCCACTGTGCCCAGCGGGCGCATCCATTGCCCCAGACCGCCCTCTCCGAAGTCGACCCAGCTCCGATTCTTCCAGTTGAGGTGAAAAGTCCTGATTCTCTGAGCTGCCAGTTCCAGTGCCGAGATAAGCTCTCGGTTCACCCTGGCATGAGCCTGGGCAATCTCCTCTCGCTTCACTTCTAGCTCATTCAGTTCCACGCCATCAAGTCGCCTGCCATACTCGAAGAGTGCTAAATCCCCCTTTTTGCGCACCTCTTCAAGGATCTGCTCCACCACCTCCTGCAGCGTCAGTTCCTTACCAAAGACCTCCTTTATCCTCTGTTTCAACCCTGCGGAGGTCTCCTGCAATTCCACCGGGGAACGTTTCAGTAAACCAGCCCTGGCGTCTGAGGCACTGTAGATTATCTTCAATACAATTCCTCTAGCTCTTCTATAAAGCGTGCTCCAAAACCACAGTCTCTGCGGCAGATGGAAGCTGCTCTTTCTTGATTTCCATCTCACTCATGCCTGGACGGCGCACATTCTTCCTGTCCCTGAGAAAATCGTCCACTTTGGCGATAGGATAGCCACACTTGCCTGTCTTGTAATGCATCGGGATTACCACCCTGGGACCTATCTTCTCGCAAACCCTGCCGGCCACCTTAGCATCCATGGTATAGAATCCCCCTACCGGGACCAGCAGGACGTCCACACTTCCAATTTCCACCACCTGACCACTGTCCAGATCATGCCCCAGATCGCCCAGATGGCAGATCCTTATTCCATCTATGGTAAAGCAGAAAACGATGTTCTCCCCTCGCTGTTTTCCCTTCGCTTCATCGTGATACGTAGCAACACCCTTGAAATCAATCCCCCTGACCTTCTTAGTTCCGGGAGTGTCAACCACGTCTGGTTTCCCTTTCACTGCCGCCACATTATCATGGTCGCCATGCTTATGGCTTACCGTAGCAATATCGGCCGATTCCTCTATACGGCCATATTCAATCCCCCCTCCCTGAGAATAGGGATCACATATGACCTTAGGACCTGCGTCTGAAGTTATCAGGAACGAAGCATGACCCAACCATTTGATTCTCATGATTCATCACCTCTCCATAGGATTTCGCAGTCAACCTCCATCTGAAGCCAGAGAAAGAACAAGGCTAATCAGAGTTCGCACCGTCGCCCCTGTCGCTCCCTTCACCACATAGCCCTTCTCTTTGCTGGCATACGAAGTGCCTGCGATATCCAGGTGAACCCACGGACTGTCACCCACGAACTCGCTCAGGAACTGAGCAGCCGTAATAGCGCCTCCGTATCTTCCCCCAGTGTTCTTGATGTCAGCCACATCGCTCTTGTTCTGCTCCCTGTATTCTTCATACATCGGCATTTGCCATAGACGCTCGCCTGCTTCCTCAGCCAATCCAACCACTCTCTTCACAAGCTCTTCATTATTGGTGAACCCGCCAGTAGCAACATCCCCCAGAGCCACATGGCATGCGCCCGTCAAGGTAGCCACATCCACTATGGGAGAAAGCCCCAGCTTGACGGCATATGACAATGCATCAGCCAGAATCAACCTGCCCTCAGCATCCGTGCTCACAATCTCAATAGTCTTGCCATTCATCGCCCTCACGACATCGCCAGGCTTCAGAGCCATGCCGCTTGGCAAATTCTCAGTGGCTGGTATCAGAGCAGTAACATTGATCTTTGGCTTCAACTGGCCCAACGCCAGCAGGACAGCCATAACGGTAGCTCCCCCTGCCATGTCACCCTTCATCTCACCCATATTCTCCGATGGTTTGATGGAGATTCCACCTGAATCAAAGGTTATCCCCTTCCCTACCAACCCCACCACCCTCTGCGAGGCGTCATCCCCCCTATATTGAAGAACTATGAACTTGGGAGCTTGCCCGCTACCCTGTGCCACACCCAACAATGCTCCCATTCCCATCTCTCGCATCTGCTCCCGTTCCAGAACCGTGTACTGTAAACCATACTCAGCAGCAATCTTCATGGCTGTCTCTGCCATGTCGCCAGGGGTCATGAAGTTGGCAGGTTCATTGATCATATCCCGTGCAGAATTCACAGCTTCAGCGATCACCTTGCCAGTACTGCAGCCCCTCTCCAACTGCGACAGCCTGCTCTCATCCCTCTCCACAATGAGCAGTTCATCAACTCGACCATTGTCAGGCTCCTTGGTAATATGCCTCCGAAACGTATAGAGTCCCAGGATGCTTCCCTCTGCTATGGCCTGAGCCGCTCTATCAGGCTCGATACCACCCGCTCCCGCACCGTGAACAATAGTAGCCAGCCTTCTTGACCCTTTCCCCCTGGCATAACGGCATGCCTCAGCAGTAACACGACGGATTCTATCCACACTCAGTTGCGACTGCTTCCCCAGGCCGGCGACTATCACTCGCCTGGCCGGAATCCTACCCAGCGTATGAATAAGAGTATTCTCGCCCGACCCGCCCTTGATCTCGCCGGCAGCAATCAGTTCGGTAATAGGTCCACCGAGAGCCCTGTCCACCGCTCCCGTAGCACCGCCAGGCTGCGTGACCCCTTCAAATAGATTCACTATGAGGGCATCCACTTCAATCTGGGTAGCATCACCAATCACTACCTTTAGTTCCAGCGCACCTCCTCCTTTCATCCGCCAATGGCTATTTGTTTATGATACGGGCAATCTTCTCAACCGCCGGTGCAATATCCCTGGACGTATCCACTTTGAAATGATTCCGCCTTATCGTCTCGGCAACCGGCAGCATTCTCTGGTAGACTCCCCAGTCAGCATCCGAATTGTCCCATGGGTCTTTCCCGCCAGCCCGGCCTTGCAGGCGCTGATAAACCACCTCCGGCGGAGCGCAAATCTGCACAATAATAAGCTTTGCTCCAGTCTGCTCAGCAATATGGTACAGACCCTCACGGTGATACTCCTCCAGATTGGTAGCATCAAGAACCAGCGTTATCCCCTTGCCCAGCAATTCCGTCACCAGATTGTGAATGGCTTTGAAGAGATACGCATTCTCGTCGCTACTATGGCAGGGGGAATGAAAAAGCACCTTGCGCAGGTTGTCACTCTCCAGGATGACCAGAGGCGTTTTCTCCGCCAATCTTCGGCAGAAATAGGACTTACCTGTGCCCGGCAGTCCGCTGACCACAACGAGGGAAGGCTTGACCACCGCCTCAGGCAACTCGCCCAGGCTATCCCTCAGCCTGCTCACCTCATCAACAGATTGGCCTCTTCCCATCGAAGCCAATTATAGGGGATTTCGAGAGGTTTTCAAATGATCTTCAAGACGCCACATCCGCCAGATATCGCACCAAAACGAACTGGGGACGATGTCTACACGAAGCTACGGTCAAAGAGCAACCTGTTCAGCAGGATACTCCACTTGTTCCCGCCCATTTTGAGGTCTTCTCTGAGACCAGTCACCAGCCTTTTGATCACTATCAAGACAAACAGCGCAACGCCAGCGGCAATCGTCTCCCAGGGCAAGCCCATAACCCGGCAGCCTGCCGGGAACAGGGCAAAACCAAAGAACATCCCTAAAGGAAGGCTCAAGCTCGGGGGACCACCGAATTCCAGGCGCTCATCGAGCGTCCGCCTTGAGCCCACAAATCTGGGCAATGTTCTTACCAGGGCACCAATAGCTATAGGTGTGATTAGGAACGGCAGGGCTTGGTAGGCCAGCGCTGCTGCCATACCCAGACCCGTGGTATTGGCTTTCTCGCCCCTGAACTTCAGGAATACCGGGCACATTTCTCCCACTATCACCGCCAGTCCCACTCCAGCCACCAGACCCAACTCCAGACCAAACACTCTGTCAACTATGACTACAGCAATACCGCCTTTGGCAACATCCCAGCTGACCCCTATCAGCCCCTCAACGCGGCCCACGTTGCGCCACAGGCTGATGTGCATGTCCTCTTCCTTGGACAGATCAACTCCCCTGATCCTACCTATTAGGTAGACAACAGGCAGTGCCCCATAGAGGTACGCCCCAACAATCCACAGAGCATAGATCCACCAATCATCAAAACACATGCTGCATTTCCTACCACATTCTGGTGGACATACGCATGACTATCTGTGATACTGACCTTCCAGAAAGTCATCCCACTCTTCAGTTCTACGATGTGCTATCCTGCGTTCCAGAATTGCAGGACCCAAAAGCGTAATGAGACCAACCAGCGCCAGGGCAGCGATGTTGAATAGCCCGATGCTCCCCCTGCTGGCGAGAACCATCATCGTCAGGATAACAAGGCCGGCAATCAACAACAGACCCAGCTTCACCCACCGCTTCTTTAGTTGGGTAAAGAGAATAACAATACCAGCCAATGTCAGAAAGCTCATGGCCATCCATGGTTCCAAACCGTAGAGAGCTCCTCCTCCATCCTGCAGCAATTCTTCTCTCCACTGAGCTGTCACAAACCAGCCAATTACGGCCAGGAAAGGCAATATAGTCAATGAGCCGAGCAGCCAATCGCGTTTCAGGATCTGCACCAGGATAATGGCGCACAGTACTCCAACCCCAGCAAAATAGGCCAGTACTGCCAGCCAGAGCCACCAGGATACAGGAAAAGCGCCACTGTTTAAGGCTTGATCTAGAATGATCAAGCCGACCACTAACAGGGGAATCAAAGCATAGCCCAGCCATGTAAAGAACCAGGTGGGCCTATTATGTCGCCACCCGTAGACCACTACACCAATGACAGACAGAACGATGACCGCAAGCCAGCCAATATTTGACCACTGGTGAAGGGCAAAAAGCAGCGAAAAAAAGATGTGGGGCAAAGCAGCCATCAACGCTTGGGGCCAATTGTCTTTACTGTGTACCTCAGTGAGTTCACCAGCCACCGTCTTCAATGATCCGAATTCTCGGGCTGCTACCCGAACTGCCTCCTCTTCCGACAACCCTGATGCCTCCAGCTCTTCTACCCGGTCTTCAAAATGGGTATAGAGCTCGCAGAGGATTTCCTTCTCTGAGGAGGGATCGAGCTTCAAATGTGCTCTGGCCTTATCCAGACACTTCTTCGCTTCAGTCAACATTACTTCACTTTTGCTTATGCCTGGCTGACTGTTGGTCGCGTAACCATGTTTACTGCCGATGAGAAGCCCCACCATTCAGCCACCTTTGCTTCCAGCCACTCCAGACCCTTCTCCGTCAGACGATAGTACCTCCTCTTCTTGCCGGAAGCATGTCGTTCCCAGTTGCCTCGTATCAAACCTGTCGCCTCCAATCGATGCAGCGCTGGGTAGAGCGTACCCTCTCTGAACCTGAAGTAACCCTGACTTCTCTTCTCCAGCTCCTTGATAATCTGATAGCCATACATCGGCTGATTCTTCAGCAAAGACAGAAGCAAAGTCTCAGTGCTCCCCTTTAGTAGCTCACGCCTATAGTCCATAGTTCAACCTCTCCTGTGTGCATATCGAAGTCAGGCTGCCCAACGCTTATCTCTGAACCAGCAAATCTAAGACCAATTCGCCATGTCGACAAGATGTTGCCAACACCTCAAAACTGCCCCGCGTCTCGAATTCACCGGGAGTTATCAAGCGATGCCCAGATTAGCACAACAACTCGCTTTGCGGCAAGCACCTGTCTGCTCAGTCTTCAGTGTAGAAGGCCAGCCCCACAGTTCCTCTGCCTGTAGAATAGCCCATTATAGGACTGAACTCGGTCAGCCACACCTCAACACAGTCAAACTCACTCTCGACGCGTTGCTTGAGCCTCTGCCCTTCTTCCAGAGCATCGGCATGATGCACTGCCACATGCACCGGCTTGTCACCAACGCTTTTGTGCATTGCTTCCAGCAACAGATCAATTCCTCTCTCCTTACTCCTTGTCATGCATCTGAAATGCGCCAGTCCGTTCCGCCAGGTGATCACCGGCTTGACGCTGAGCCATGCACCTATTTGAGAGGCGATCTTGGGGATCCGTCCTGTCCTGTATGCATGTCGAATCGTTTCCAAGACAAAAACAAGGTCAACCTTCCCCCGCACATCTTCGGCAGCTCTAACAGCTTCGAGCAATTCCTTTCCTTCGGCCACGGCTCGCGCCCCAGCAAGCACTACAAAGCCCTCTGCCCCGGTGCAAGTCTGGGAATCCAACACCACAATATTGGTATTAGCTAGCTCATCCTTGACCTGTTCTTTGGCTGCCAATGCGGCACTGTGAACCGTGCTGACCTTCGAGGACAGTGTGATGCAGAGGATGCTCGCAGCGCTCTTGCTCACCTTGCGGTACGCCTCAACAAAGGCTTCCGGCGGAGGGGCTGATGTAGTAAATAGGTCGGGCGCTTTCTCCAGTAGCTGGTACGCCTCGGACGGAGTAATGTCGATCCAGTCGCGATACACGTTTCCATCAAAAAAAATGTTCGGCGACACTATCTCAATCCCATACCTGTCTACCATTTCCCTTGGTATGCAGCCTATGCTATCGGTAACAATGCCTACTTTGTCCATAGTCATTGAAGTTCCCTCGCACCATACATCGTATTACTATGCATGACTAGCACTATGGTAGTGGGCCTGAGGATACTTGTCAACAGGATGGTGTGCGGAGTTACCTCACAAACAACGTATTCACTCAAAGCGAGACGAGAGCCTGGGGAAGACCCCCATTTGCGCAGCTTGCAGGAATCAAACGACCTGACCGGTGGCTTCAACCAGGTGATAACCCATATTCCCCAAACCTAGCTCTTCCGCCACCCTGAGCTGCACCAGGCTATCCACGTTGTGGAGCCTGCCCATCTTGTCGGATGAACCAGAAGAATCGAGACTGTCAATGACAGGGGCTTTGTCTATCAAATCCAGCGAGGCCTTGTCTATGGCCACCGGATCCAATGAGGCCAGTATGCCGATATCCGGAACTACTGCCTTGCCCGCGGGGGCAGCACAATCACAACACGGTGTCACATCCTGGAGGAAGTTCAGAAATCCGATTCTGCCTTTGAATCTACTCATCACTGCCGACGCAGCATGAGCCAGATATACCTGAAACCGCTCCTTATTGCCCCGCTCCCACCAAAAAGCACCCGAGTCGCACGCGAAGAGGCAGCTGCTACAGTAGACGCACCTCTCTGAATCTCGAACCGGCTTCCCTCCCTCCATAACCAGAGCCTTCGATGGGCATATCCTGATACAAGACTCACATGCATCACACTTGGCTTCATCCAACAGAGGAGGATTGACCCTGTGCTGCGCCCTCTTGGCATCCTTGGTTACACAGCCCATGCCCAGATTCTTCACTGCCCCACCGTATCCTGTAATCATGTGACCCTTCACATGAGACAAAACCAGCAGGAAATCAGCTTCGTAGATCCTGGTGGCTATCTTAACGTCCCGTAGTCCGCAGCCTTCAAGACTATTCTCCACCAGAACAGAAATACCGTCATGCCCATCACCGTCAGCAATCACTACTGGCGCCCCGACGCTCTCTTCAACATAGCCGTTGAACGCTGCCGTCGACAGATACTTGCTTTCCGTATCCCTTCCCCCGGGATAGAGAGCCACAGTATCGGTGACAAATGGTTCCCCCCCTTGCTTCTTGATCACATCGACCAACCTCCGAACGAAAACAGGCCTGAGGTAGCTTATGTTTCCTAACTCACCCATGTGCAACTTCACAGCTACCGAGCCACCTTTTGGTACACGTCTAAGGATTGCTGCTTCTGTAGAAAGCCTTTCCAACCCCGTAAGAATGCTCTTGCCCTTGGAATAGTCAAGGAAGAATACGTCAGCCATTCTCCCAACCTTCAAGAACAATCCTGCTCACTGATTACCCTCTGTACTTCGGTATAGATCTGGCTAATGGGTACATCGTACCGCTTCGCCGCCTTTCTGCAGTCATCATATTCCGGAACCATAGTGCTTACACCATGACTTCTCTGAGCTACCTTTACTCGAATCCTGCCGTATCCTGTCTTTATGACCCTTGAAGAACGAAGCAAACTCCGACGCTGCATTTCATCCACTCTGACCCCTAGGGTAGTGCTCTCACTGAGAATGATATCGAGCAGTTTCTCTACATCTTCTCTGCGGGCAACTACCGACAGCACCGTCCCTGGGCGGTTCTTCTTCATCTGCACTGGTGTCAGAAATACATCCAGAGCTCCAGTCTCCAGAAGCTTCTCCATAATATGATCATAGAGCTGCGGATTCATATCATCGATATTTGTTTCCAGCAATGTAATTGGCTCTGCAACATAATCCTTGACTTCTTCTGTCGTCTGACCAACGAAGACGCGCAGAACATTTGGTACACTGAGATCCATTTTGCCTGCCCCATAGCCTACTCCTTCCATTTCCAGGACAGGCATTGGGCCAAATTGGGCGGTCATGCCCATAATCATCGCTGCACCCGTGGGTGTAGTCAACTCACCCGTTGTCTCGGTACTATAGACTGGCACTCCTCTCAACAGTTCTGCAGTGACAGGCGCAGGTACAGGTAGCCATCCATGTCTACATCGCACCATGCCACTTCCCAGATTCAGGGGGGAGCTCCTTACCTCGTCGATTCCCAGCATTTTCACCCCTATCAGACCCCCGACAACATCAATGATGGTATCAGTGCCACCAACCTCGTGTAGATGACCCATATCTCCATCACAATCACGCCTGTGGATCTTAGCCTCTGCCTTCGCTAATCTGCCAAATATCTCACACGCCTTGGCTTTCACCCATTTATCCAGGTCACTCTGTTCAATAATCCTTGTGATATCCTCGAGCGTTCTCCCATCCTCACCACCCCGGGTAACTACATCCACATATGTGGCAGAAATACCCTGCTTGGCCACCTTAGCAGCATCTATACGCCATCCTTTTATATCAAGCCTATCCAGCTTCTCTTTCAATTCCGCGATATCCAGCCCCAGGTCCACCAGGGCCCCCAAGATCATGTTCCCACTGATGCCGGAGAAACAGTCAAGGTAAGCTATCTTCATCGCTTTCTCTTGTCTCGGCGGCTGATGAGGCTGGCCAAATATCCTGCACCAAACCCGTTGTCAATGTTGACTACGGCCACCCCAGGCGCACAGGTATTTAGCATCCCTAGAAGTGCAGCCAGCCCCTGGAAACTTGCACCATACCCCACGCTAGTGGGAACAGCAATAATTGGCCTATCCACCATTCCTGAAATAACGCTGGCCAGGGCGCCTTCCATCCCTGCTACAGCAACAATCACATTGGCTTCAAACAACTGCTTCTTGTGGTCCAGCAGACGATGCAAGCCTGCCACCCCCACGTCGTACACTCTCTCCACTCGATTGCCCATGACCTCAGCAGTTACCGCTGCTTCTTCGGCCACCGGTATGTCTGCAGTACCAGCCGTAACCACCAGGACAAACCCCGCATTCAGTGGGACAGCTTTTCCTTGTACCACAATCAACCCTGGCAATTCATGGAAGCGAGCTTGGGGTATCGCTTTTTGGACTGCTTCAAATGCCTCGGGGTTGGCCTTCGTTGCTAGAATAGTACCTCCCGATCCCGATAGATGTTCCAAAATCTCTACCACTTGCCCCACTGTCTTACCCAGGCAGAGAACCACCTCTGGGAATCCTTTTCTGAGCGACCGATGATGGTCCAGCTTAGCAAAGCCGATATCTTCATAAGGCAGTAGTCGCAGTTGGCTCAATGCTTCTTCTATACCCAGCTTTCCTGACTCCACATCTTTCAACAACCGTCTTAGCTGCTCTGGATTCATAGCCACAATCCCTCATTCATGCTACCGCTGCGATAGCCAGCGAGGTCCATGGTAACACGAAGATAGCCCAGTTCCCGAAAGCGGGATAGAATACGCCCGCGGTTGGATTCATCCACCAGCAGAGCCATCTCCCGAGGTTCCACCTCAATCCTCGCCGTCTCACCACAATGGCGAACCCGCAGTTGCCCAATCCCCAAGGTATGAAGAAAGCATTCTGCCGCGTCTACCACCAGCAAGGCCTCCCTGTTGATTGGACTGCCATAGGGGAATCGCGAGGCAAGACAGGCCAGAGACGGCTTGTTCCAATTCGCCAACCCCATTTGCTTCGACAGGCACCTTATCCCTTCCTTGGTCAACTGAACTTCTTGGAACGGGTGCCGCACCCCTAGTTCGGCAGCAGCACGTGAGCCAGGACGGTAATCACCCAAATCATCATAGTTGGAGCCATCAACCACATTCCTGAACCCCTCATCTTCGGCTATATCCTTGAGCCTGCCAAAAAGTTCCAGCTTGCAGTGATAACAACGCTCAGGGGAGTTGGCCGCAAATCCGGGGTGGTCCAGCTCCATGGTCTCAATTATCCGATGCCTTACTGACAGAGACTTCGCTGCCTCTATAGCCTCGGCCATCTCTTGGGAGGGATATGTGGGAGAGTCTGCCGTGACCGCCAGTACTCTTTCCCCCAGGACATCCCGGCACATCCTGAGAAGAAGAGTGCTGTCCACCCCGCCTGAATAGGCCACCACTACGCTCTCGAGACCAAGTAGTAGTCCCTTTAAGCGGCACAGCTTTTCTTCATCACAAACCATCGCTGGTGACACCGGGGATATGAGACTCTGCATACGCGGCTTGCCTGGGGAAACCAGCTTCTGAGTATGAAGACTATCCTAAAGGGCTGCCCTAGACATCCAGGTTTCTAACACTCTTGGCATGAGCCTGGATGAAGGCTTTGCGCGGAGGCACCTCTTCCCCCATCAACATATGGAAGACCTCATCAGCCTTGGCAGCATCCTCTATCTTCACCTGCAGAATCGTCCTGGTACTCGGGTCCATGGTGGTCTGCCATAGCTGCACTGGGCTCATCTCGCCCAGCCCTTTATACCGCTGTATCTCTACCTTTTTGTTCTTCAGCCTATGCAACAAATCGTCCTTTTCCTTGTCCGAATAGAGCCAGTGGTGCTCTTTCCCTGCCTGAATCCGATACAGCGGTGGCTGTGCAATATACAGATGGCCTTCCCCAATCAGTTGAACCATATTGCGGAAGAAGAAGGTGAGCAATAGTGTACGTATATGAGAGCCGTCAACATCGGCATCAGTCATAATAATTATTCGATGGTACCTTAACTTCGAGAGATCTATTTGGTCGGTTATCCCACTCCCTAGGCTAGTGATCAAAGCCCGTATTTCTTCATGAGCCAACATCCTGTCGAAGGAGGCCTTTTCCACATTGAGTATCTTGCCTTTCAGAGGTAATATTGCTTGAAAACGACGGTCTCTCCCCTGCTTTGCCGAGCCGCCGGCTGAATCTCCCTCCACCAGGAACAACTCGCAGAGAGAGGGGTCCCTCTCGGCACACTCAGCCAGCTTGCCAGGCAGCGTGAAGCCGTCCAATGCCCCTTTCCGAAACACTAGCTCCCTGGCTCGTCGAGCTGCCTCCCTGGCCTTGGCAGCAGTAAAGCACTTCTCCAGGATCGCCTTGGCTTCGTTGGGATGCTGCTCAAGATAGAAAGAAAGCTGCTCACCGACCACCGATTCCACCTGGCTTCTCGTTTCAGGATTACCCAGTTTGCCCTTGGTTTGCCCTTCGAATTGCGGTTCGTTTAGTCTCACGCTGACAACAGCCGTCAAACCACCACGGACATCCTCGCCCTGTAGAGAGAACTCGTTATTCTTGTCTGACTTCATCTTATGAAGGCTGTCATTGAGCACACGCGTCAGAGCCGAACGAAAACCAGTGAGGTGGCTGCCTCCGTCCGTAGTATTGGCACAATTGGCAAAAGATAGTATCAACTCGTTATAGCCATCGTTGTACTGCATGGCTACCTCCACCCAGGTGCCCTCGACTTCCTTACTTATGTGGATGACACTCGGGTGGATCACCACCTTGTGCCTGTTCAAATGGCGAACAAGGCTGGCTATACCTCCCTCGAAATAGAACACCAGCTCTTGACCGGTTCTTTCATCGTGGATGCTTATCTCCAGCTTGGGTTGCAGATAAGCTAGTTCGCGCAGATGCTGGGCCAGGAAATCGAAATCATAGTCCAGGTTGCCAAAGATCTCCACGTCGGGAATGAAGGTAACAGTACTTCCGGTATGATCCGCCTCGCCGTCAGGCTTCACTGGACCTTGAGGGATTCCGCAGAGATACTCCTGACAGTAGCGTATGCCACCGCGCTTGCTTTCGACCTTCATCCAGGTGGAGAGGGCGTTCACTACTGATGCCCCTACACCATGCAATCCGCTGGAAGCTCTGTAGGACCTCCCTCCGAATTTCGCTCCGGCGTGGAGAATGGTCATTACGGTCTCCAATGCTGAAACGCCGGTGTCGGGGTGGGTTTCCACCGGAATGCCACGCCCATTATCCTCCACCCTGACCTGGCCCCCCTGGCAGAGTGTGAGCTGCACCCGGTTACAGCTGCCCGCTCCAGCTTCATCAACGCTGTTGTATACGATTTCGAAGATGAGGTGATGAAGCCCGCGGGAATCTGTGCTTCCAATATACATGCCGGGCCGTCGGCGAACTGCCTCTAGCCCTTTCAGAACACGGATGTCCTCAGCAGTGTAGTTGTTTTCGCCTTCGAGAGGACGGTTTTCCTGCATTCTCGCTATTATTATACCATGTTTAATACACGACTAGCTAGATACCGCAACGGGCGGTTCTGTTGCAGCATGGTGTAGTCTAGGCTATACTCCCCCTGAAGGGGGTAAGGTATGCAGAGAGATATTTTGTCGCAGTGGTGGGACATGCTAAGAGAGAAACATCACATCGAGCTTGCT
>JBGOWL010000183.1:0-4173 GCA_041478585.1 Dehalococcoidia bacterium
ATGGCATCTACGCCATGGTCGAAGAGAACAGGCGACAGCGGAACGGTGCCTCCCAGTACCATGACATAGGCCTGAGGATGACACAACTCCAACAGGCGCTCTATCGTATGGTTTACTAGCGCAGCGCCGGTGATGCCCACTACATCGGCCTCGGGGATCAGCTCCTCTGAGCTGCTCTCGCTGAAATCATCTTCGCCGGGATGCTTTTCAATAACCCAGAGATTGTTCACTTCTCTCTGGAGCTTGTGCACAAAGGGGAAATGGCCGATGAGAGCCACGTTCTTCCCGCTTCCTTTCTCTGCCAGCAGATCGACTGCGTTGAGCTCAGTGCAACGGGCCTCGTCTATCACCAGGAGTGAGTTGATGGTGGCCATGCCGATGGCGGCTTCAAACGGACTTGGTGAGTACGCCATCCTGGCCAGCTCTTTTGCTGATCGCTCCGCGAGCCGTCCTGCGTCTGTCACTGGAGTCTCATTGTGGTGATGGCCCGGCTCATGGGGCGTTGAGGCTAATCCGCAACCCAAGGTCCATACCGCGGTCTGAAACGGTCCTTGGCATATGGTCCTCACTGGCGAATCCGTATGAATGCCCATAATCAGATCATCGAGAATCTTCATTCGAATACCCCGTTGCCTTCCCGCTGATTGCTACCATCCTCCTCCCCCTCTGCTGTGTCTCCCCCAGCGCCCTCGGCCGCAGCCTCGTCCCGGTCCAGGCGGTTGGAGCGGGACGAATTCCGGGTTGTCACACGCAGGGCAAGACTTTGGAGGTCCAGCCAGCATGGCTTCAAAAGGCACATCCCATTCATGCCCTTCAGCGCAGCGGAAGCTGCGCAAAGCCAGCTCGAAGTCTCCCCCTTCAATCCTTATGGCCTTGCCGTTGAGCAGCCCGTCAGTCACTTTCTGTCGTGCCGAAGCCAAAATGCGCTGGAAAGTGGGGCGGGAGATGCCCATTTTCTCGGCCCCCTCTTCCTGCTCCAGTCCTTCCAGATCTTTCAGTCGCAACGCCTCGGCCTCGTCGACGGACAAACAGACCTCTTCCAGCATTCGCATGGGGATGCCAGCCGGCTTGAAGTAGGTCACTGATGGCATGGCGGAGACACAGCGCCATTTTCTTGGTCTTGGCATGTTATCTATTCTCTCCCTGTTGAGTTATGAGCATATGCTCATAACTCATTCTAGCAACTGCGTTTCTGCCAGTCAAGTCCCGTCAGACTCTAGTCGAACGGTGGTAACGCCGCTTGATCAAAAACAGATCCTTCTGGCACATTGTTGAGCACGGCGTGCTGTGCTAGAATACGGTTACCATGAGAGTTGTTTTCATGGGTACGCCGAAGTTTGCCCTCCCTACGCTCGAGCGTCTTGCCGGTAGCGAATATGAGGTGGTTGCGGTCTATACCCAGCCCGATGAACCTGCAGGACGAGGATGCAAGATGGTGCCGCCGGCCGTGAAGGCAGCAGCTCTGGCCCACGGTCTCACCGTGAGGCAGCCAGCTTCCTTGAAGGAGCCAGGCGAGGTGGAGAAACTGGCCGAGTTGCAGCCTGCTGCGATTGTGGTGGCGGCCTATGGCCAATTGCTGCCTCAGAGTGTGCTGGATATCCCTCCCTTTGGCTGTGTCAATATTCACCCCTCTCTTTTGCCCCGCCACCGCGGCCCTTCCCCTGTTGCTGCTGCCATCCTGGCTGGTGACGAGGTAACGGGAGCGAGCATAATGCTGATGGACAAGGGCATGGACACGGGGGCGGTGCTGGCGCAGCGGGAGTGGGCCATATCTGCTGACGACACAACGGAGACACTCACGGATAAGCTGGCGGAAGTGGGAGCCCATCTCCTCATGGAGACGCTGCCACTTTGGTTGGAGTCTAGGATCACTCCACAGCCGCAGGACAACGGGAAAGCCACGTATTCCAAGATGGTCACCAAGGAGGATGGCCAAATAGACTGGCGTTGCCCTGCTTTGGAGCTGTGGCGGAGGGTGAGGGCCTTTCAACCCTGGCCAAGCTGTTACACTGTCTGGCAGGGAAAGTCGTTGAAGATCATGGAGGCAGTTCCTTTGCCGGGGGATGGGGAGGTGGGCAGGGTAATGGAGATCAGAGGATCGAAGGGTGTTCTCGTCGGTGTGCAGACCGGGGACGGTATCCTGGGGCTCTTGAAGGTGCAACTAGGGGGCAAGCGAGCCATGACTGCTGACCAATTCATCCGGGGACAGCGGGGATTTGCTGGCTCGTTGTTGCCTGGCTAATCTGTCATCGTTTGCTTCTGTCAGTTCAATATGAGGTTCAGGATGCCACCTGTTATCAGGGCGGCTACGATCATGATGCCTGTGGCTTTCAGCACCCCCTTTAAGCCGAACTCTCTGAGTAGTATCACGAAGGTGGCAATGCACGGGAACGACATGGCCAGCATTACGCTGCCCACGACCAGTTGGCCAGAGGTCAGGTCCAGTGGAGCCATCAGACCCAGAGCTACATCCTTACGCAGAAAGCCTATGACCAGGGGGGCTGCTGCCTCCTTGGGCAGTCCAAGAAGGGTGGTCACTATTGGAGCTGCCGCATTGGCTATGGCGTCGAATACGCCAAGTGTATAGAGGATGTTGATCACCAGGACGGCACCGAGGACTATGGGTACAGCCTCCACCACAAACCCCCTGATTCTCCTCCATAGTTTGTACAATACGGCTTGCCAGGATGGCAGCCGATAGGGTGGTATCTCGATGAGCAGCTCCGGCGTGAATCCCCTTGCGGCATAGCGCAGCACCAATCCCAGAGTGACCCACACCGCCAGCAGCGTGCCGTAGACGAGGAGCACGTACTGTACCCCTCTTGCGCCGACAAGGCCGAAGATCATGGCCTGTAGGGAGGCGCAGGGAACGGCGATGGAGATCAATGTGGCAGCAATGAAGCGTTCCCGCTTGCTTTCCAGGATCCGGGTGGCCAGAATACCGGGCACGTTGCACCCAAAACCAAGCAGGGTGGGAATGACAGCGTATCCATGCAGACCGAGGCGATGCATCAGAGTGTCCATCAGGACAGCCAGTCGAGGTAGATAGCCGATATCCTCCAGTAACCCCAATGCCAGATAGAACGAAAAGACGTAGGGCAGTACCATGCCGAATGACACATAGAGGCCGCTGGTCAGCAGGCCGAATGACCTGATGAAGTCGACCTCACTGCCTGTGATATTGCCTACCACAATATCGTGGAGGATGCCATCGCCTCCCATGAGGTCGCTTAGCCTCAGGATCACCGGTGCCCACAGTCTCTCAAACAGCGGATCAATGACATAGTTGATGAGGCTCTCGCTGATCAAGCGCACAGCCACAAAGGTCCCAGCCAGGACAGCCAGTGCCATGATGCTGCCGGTCAGTGGCCTTATGCTGGCGTCTGCCAGATGCTCCAGCCAAGTGTGGTGGCGGTGGCTGATCTGCTGTACCTGCTCAACTATCCGACCGACAGCCGCCCAACGCTCTTCACTGCTGCGGGCTGTATGGGACGGTGAAGCAGCCTCGGCAATACTCGATACCAGGTCTTTTATCCCCTCACCACTGACTGCCACGGTGGGTATGATCGGCACACCCAGGAGTTCCCTCAGCTTATCCAGGTCGATTCCGATGCCGCGATGCTTGGTGTCATCCCACATGTTCAGCGCCACCACCACAGGCACGTTGCGCTCCAGTAGCTGTAGCGTCAAATAGAGGTTCCTCTCCAGGTTGGTGGCGTCGACCACATCTATGACCAAGTCACCGGTCTGGAGCATTTCCAGGGCTATTCTCTCAGCTTCACAAGTCGGCTCCAGGGTGTAAGTGCCGGGAACATCGATAATCGCAGCCTGCCTGTCGCCCAGCTTCATAACGCCCTGGGTGTAGCCCACGGTGGTTCCGGGGTAGTTGGAGGAGATAACATGCACGCCGGTCAGGCGGGAGAAGATAACGCTCTTCCCCACATTCGGGTTACCCATCAGGAGTATTCGCATGGGCTCCAATTCAGTCCGGCTGAACGATGATCTTCTTGGCCATGCCGAAGCCGATGGCCACCTCGGCTCTATCCACACGGATCACCACAGGACCTTGCATGAATGCTGAGCTGATTTTGGTGATGTTCTTGCCTGGCCTGATACCCAGAGCATCAAGGCGACTGATCAGGCCATGTCCACCAACAATCTCAACCACAGTAG
>JBGOWL010000274.1:0-2825 GCA_041478585.1 Dehalococcoidia bacterium
ATTCCCCGCCGAGTCCCTGGCTCTAGCTTGAACCGTATGTAGACCGTCAGCGAGCGGAGCTGTGGTGAAGGTGTAGTTCTCGCTGATGGGATCAAAGGTCCCATCCACGGCCAGCGCAGCAGTCCAGTCCCCGCCATCGACCCGATACTCCACCGCAGCTATCGGGCTGGACAGATCCTGCGCCACCCCAACCAGAGCAGGGGTATTGTCGCCGGACGGGTCAGGAGACAGCGGAGTGATCGCTATCGTTGGCGCAACAGTGTCAACGCAGAAAACGGCAGTGGCGTATTCGTCCGGTGCTGTGGTGTAACCCGCTTTGGTGGTAGCCTTCACATCGACGGTATGCCATCCATCGTCGAGATTTCCGATGGTGAAGCCATAGCGTTCAGTGGTCGAATCACCAAACTGCCCATCGACGGGCGTCGCTTCATCCCACAAACCGCCGTCAACCCTATGCTCAACAGAGGCTATGGGGCTATTGTCATGTGTCGCTGTCCCAGTGAAGGTCACGTTATTGACATTGGTATATTCCGGACAGGGATCGAGACTCACCGAGGGCGTTTCGTCCTCTGCCTGCGCTATGGCCGGCAGCCCAGCCAAAACAAGTATCATGACCAAGGCCAGACTCAACCTCAACTTCCCCAGTCTTCTCATCAACCAACACAAAGTCAAGATAGGTCTCCAGGGATTGGACCCACCCCATGACGTAGCGATATGAGTTCCCGCCGGGTTGGCCTAGCCTTCATCTGTCTCCTGGTCTATCCATTCGAGATAGTCCTGATTGCCGGCGACTATGGGCAGGGCGATTATCTCCGGAACAGCATAGCTGTGAGCACTTCTAACCAGATCGACGACCTGGGGCACCAGCGCAGTCCTGGTCTTGGCAATCAGCAGGTTCTCTTGAGCGGAATCAAGTTTGCCCTGCCACCAGAAGAGTGATTGCACGCCGGGGACAATATTCACGCAGGCCACCTTTCTTCCATCCAGAAGCAGACGTGCGATCTTCTCTGCTTCCTCCCTGGTAGCAGTGGTAACAAATACCACCGACTTGTTCGACCTGGCATTGCTGATTGTCATAGCGTCCTGCACCTCCCTCCCTGGGTTTCCTTCGAACGAACAGCATGGCTTCCAGAATCTCATGCGAAGACAGGTAGATCAATCATAGCCTATACAGCCACGCTGATTCAAAGCAGCAAACACCGCGCCTTCACAAAAAGGAAGGCTTTCCCAGTTTGTACAAAGAGATGTCGGGCAAGTATAATCGTATCTAAAGCTGACAGGATTCCCATGGTATTGCACCACTCTGGCAATATCCCATAAATCAGACGGAGGTTTGATGCAGACCGGTGATTCCAGCAACCAACAGAAATCAGGCGACAAGAATGTGGAGGTCGAAGAGGACCAACGTGCAGGTTTTCCATCGGAGAACGAGTCTAAGGAAAAAAGACTCGAGCTGGAAATCCGGGAGATCGAGATAGATGACATTCCGGAGATTTTTCATCTGGGCGAACTGATTTTCACGGTTGACAGAGTACCTACCCTCTACCGCACCTGGGATGAATACGAAGTCACATCCCTGTTCAACTCAGACCCTGAATTCTGCCTGGTGGCAGAGATTGGCCACCTGATAGTGGGCTTCGCCCTGGGTACAACAGTTACCAAGGCAAGATCGTCATGGAAGTATGGATACCTGGTGTGGCTGGGTGTGCTGCCTGAATGGCAACGTGACGGAGTAGGCGGCAGACTCTTCGACAGGCTGGCTGAAAAAATGATTGAGGATGGAGTGCGCATGTTCCTGGTGGATACTGAAGCAGACAACACTCCAGCCCTTCAGTTCTTCAGAAAGAAAGGATTCGCCAACCCCGAGGAACACATATATCTTACGTTGAACCTCAAGACTTACAAGCAAATCCGAAGGAAAGCGCGGGGCGCTACACGAAAGCATCAGAATGGGAACCACCTCTAAGACAATGCCAGACATACAGCCGGAAAGACTGAGAAACCTGCTGCGGGATCTCACAGACATATATAGCCCCTCTGGTAAGGAGGAGGAAATCCTGGAATACACAGAGGAGCATTTGAAGAAACATGGCCTGGCTGTCTCAAGACAGGAGGTTGATGAGAACCGCTTCAATCTGGTGATCTTGCCCGATAAAGCAAATGGAGTTGACCTTTGCTTTGTTGGACACCTGGATACAGTCGTTGCCTTTGATCTCGAGGACTATGGCTTCCACGAGGAAGGAGATACACTCTTCGGCCTGGGCATTACGGACATGAAAGCCGGCTGCGCTGCCATGATAGAAGCATTCAGCGTACTGGCTGAGATGAAGAATCCTCTGCCATCGGTAGGCCTTGCCCTGGTAGTCGGCGAGGAGGAAGAAGGTGATGGCGCCAAGACACTGATCAGAGAACATAGCATTCCCTGGGCAATAGTTGGTGAGCCCACCAACATGGTACCCTGCCTGGGGCACTATGGCTATCTGGAAGTCCTCTTGCGTACCCGTGGCAAGCGAGCCCATTCTTCCATGCCGGAATTGGGACAGAACGCCATCGAGACCATGCTGAAACTCCTCTTGAAACTGACCGAGTATGCTGATTCTGCACCTCATGGACTGGTGTACAACATCAGGCAGCTTACCGGATTCCCCGGCGGGTTTGTGGTGCCTGATAGCTGTGAAGCCTGGCTGGACCTTCATTTGCCGCCAGATTCCAGGATAGACATACTGAAGGCAGAGCTCGAGCAGTTGGTAGAAGGGGCAGGCAAGAACATACCGGGCATGGATGCCTATATCAGATTCGAGAACGCACAGTCAGGTTATCTCATC
>JBGOWL010000180.1:0-4204 GCA_041478585.1 Dehalococcoidia bacterium
ATTCGAGGTTTCTGTTTTTCGTTTTCGGTTGTTTTCGAATTTGCCACGGTTACTGCCTCTTGTCCCCCCATCACCTACCTACACCAATCAGCATGACGCCAGGACAATCCTCAGAGGCCGATCTCGCCACGACGTGAGATTCGAGTATAGCGACTCTATCACACATCCCCTGTTTCTGCAAGCGCCACCCCGTTGATTGCAAGGCATCCTTCTTGGGAAGAGCGTCTAAGCAATCTCAAAGGACGTACGTGAGCTTCAGTAACCACTTCATGAACCTCGTTACACTATTTCTGATAGCCACCGGATTGCTGCATCTTCGTTTTGTGAAATGTCACGATGACGCTAGGATTCCGCTTGGTTTGGTCTTTCACCCACATTTAGGTAATACCGATTGCTGGCCTCACTCAACACCACACAGGCCAGCCTAGGCCTGATTTGCGTTTCGCAGGGCAATCCTGTATAGTACACATCATATTCAAGGAAGGGGGGACCAGTGAAAATCAGAATCGTGTTGTCCGTGTTTGTTCTAGGAGCAATGGCGGCTTTCGCCATGTTCTATCTCAACGGGTCGGCTGGAGCTGCAACAACAGGTACTGTCAGCCCAAGCGTTACTGTCAGTAGCACACTTTCTCTTACGCTGGAGGACACTGCCAACGTGGTGTGGGGAAGTAAGGCTGCCGGAACCACACAGACAGGCATGGTACAGGCCAGAGTAGGCTCCAATACGAACTGGACGCTTACGGTGGCGTCAAGTACAAGTCATGGACTCGAAGGCAATGACGGAAGCCATCATATAGCGAGCCCGAGCTTCAAATATACTTCTGCTGCAGGCACTCCGATACCAAGTGGCAACGGCATCGCCACTGCAACAGAGTTTAGCACATCTGGAACCAGTGTCTGGACTGATGGATTATCTATAAGCGATTGCCAGGTAGCTATAACCTACAACCTGGTTATCGCAGCCAACCAGTATCCTCAGAGCTATTCGGCCACACACACGTATACTCTGACATCGACACCATAGCCGGTTTCCACAGCTGGGAGTATGGGGCAGCAGGCTGACCTTCCATAGTCGGGAGGGGGCAGAAGTTCTAGTGACCTTTCACCCATTGCCTGTTGTTCCCTCCCCTACTTTTGCGTAATTCTTCAGGTTTCTGAGCATCTCATACTAACATGGCAAAGTACATCGGATACCCAGTAACAATATTTCTAACGCTATTCGTTAGCCTGCACATCTTTGCACTCCCTGCATCGGCTGGCGTCACCATGATGCTCTCGCCCACAATGATAGACCTCACCCTCAACACCGAGGAGACCTCCACTCAAGAGATCAGCATACAGAATACCGGCGATGAACCAATCAGAGTGCAAGTCTATGCCATGGACTTCTCCATCGCCAGGGAGAACAACTACACCTTCTCCGACCCAGGGCATGAGAGCTACTCGTGTGCCAGTTGGCTTGGCATCAAGGACTCCGACTTCGATCTTGGCCCGGCCGAAACCAAGCATGTGGAAGTCACCATCTCAGTACCTCAGGAGGTGGAGCCTGGAGGTCACTATGCTGCCCTCTTCTTCGAGACCATCCCGACTGAAACCCAGCCAGGTGTTTCCGTAGCCATCGCTGGTAGAATCCCATCCCTTTTCTACCTCACCATCCCTGGCGTCACTGACGCAGATATTTTCGCCAATGCTGAAATCACCTCCCTCATGCTGCCTGGATGGGTGGATGGAGGCCCTGTCGAGATCGGAGCCGTAGTCCGCAATACAGGCAATGTGCACCTGACCATCGCCGCCAAGGCTTACTTCACTGATTTCCGTGGTAGACAGGCTGGCGAAATCGACTTGGGGCAGACGATAGTCTTGCCCGGCGCTGAGAGGGCCATAACGGGAACCTGGGGAAAGACTCCCTTCATCGGTCCAACGCAGGCTACTGTTGTCATCGGCTATTTTGATCAGCATAACCAACTGGTGAACAGGAGCATGACTGGCAGTTTTCAGATCATCCCATGGAAGGTTATAATAGCTGTGTTCGCATCGCTTGCCCTGATTGCCTTTGGGATATGGGCACTCAGGAGAAAGTTTCGCTTCAAGCTGGAACGCAAAGACAGTGAATGATAGACGATACAAGACCTGCATTATGTTCCCCAGTGCAGCCCTAGGGAACGGTCACAGCCACAGGAGAAACCCATGAACAAATACGAGGTGATCATCATCGGCGGTGGTCCTGCCGGCCTCACTGCCGGTCTCTATAGCTCCCGCATCGGTTTGAAGAGCCTCCTGATAGAGCGAGGTCTTTTCGGTGGCCAGATGGTGAATGCCAGGCTGGTGGAGAACTATCCCGGCTTTCCCCAGGGGATCTCCGGCTTCGATCTGGGTTCGCTGATGCATCAACAGGCCACCAAATACGGATTGGAAATCGCCAGCACCGATGTTACTGGCATCTCACCCGGACAGCCGCACGGTGTTTTGACCACCGAGCAATCCTTCGAAGCAGAAGCTATCATCATTGCCACTGGCTCGCAGTATCGCAAGCTCGACGCGCCCGGCGAGGAGAACCTCATCGGCCGCGGGATTTCATATTGTGCCACCTGTGATGGGCCTCTATTCGCTGGCGAGCAGGTGGCTGTGATAGGGGGTGGTGATACTGCCATCACCGACGCCCTTGAACTGACCGCTCATGCCAGCAAGGTATCCCTGATACATCGCCGAGACCAGCTTCGGGCAAGCCAGGTACTACAACAGCGAGCCTTCGCCAACCCGAAGATGGAGTTCATCTGGGACACGGTGGTCGAGGAAGTCATGGGTGAACAAATGGTTCAGGCACTGAAGCTTCGCAACGTTAAGACTGGCCAACTATCCACACTGGAGGTAGCGGGCGTTTTTGTAGCCGTAGGACTGACACCCAATAGCCAGCCTTTCGCTGGCCTTCTCAGGATCAGTGAAACCGGACATGTCATAGCCGACGAGGTACTGGCCGCCTCAATCCCGGGCATCTTCGCCGCAGGTGATATCCGCCGCAATTCGCCCCGTCAGATAGCCGCCGCTGTCGGAGATGGCGCCACTGCTGCCCTATCCGCCTTCAGGTATCTCCGCGGCTAATGTCTTGACAGGCGTTCACGCAACAACAGTATGTCATCTGGGGATTTGGTACATGGTGGCTGTCGGGTCCCTGACCCGACGCTTGGTGTTTCCGGCAATCCGAAGGTCAAGGTCAGGGACCTGACAATCACGGAAGTTGGCGAATTGGCAGATAATGACCTGACTTGATACTAACCGCCCCGCTTCCGCGGCATGATCACCACCTTGCGCATTTCCTCTTCACCAACGCTCTGCGTAGTCACATCAGGGTTAACAGAGAGAGCAAGGTGGACAATCCGCCGTTCGTCGGGTGGCATGGGCTCCAGGGTCATGGACTGGCCGGTGGAAACCGCCCTTTGGGCCAATCTCAAAGCCAAGTCCCTCAGTGAGTGATACCGTCGCTGTTTGTATCCCTCCACATCAATACTTAGAGGAACACGAGCCTTCTCATGGTGCGCCACGATAAGCCGAAGGATATACTGCAATGCAGCCAGCGTTTCACCACGCCTTCCAATAAGGATACCGAGATCATCTCCCTTGACCTCCAGGGCAACGGGCTGTACTTCAGATTCGGGCCCTTCTGCTGCATCAGAGCTCACTTCCACCTGAGCAGTCAGCTTCATCCTGCGAAGAAGCTCTTCCAGAGCCTCCTTAGCTACCTTTGCCGAGGTGCTGCCCTGATCAGCCTCAATCAACGGTACTACTCTGACGACAGCCTCTTCGGCTCCCATCCCCAGGAATCCTGACTTGCCCTTGGTTACGACAGTGATCTCCACCTCATCTCTGGTGGCTCCCAACTGCTGTAGTGCGCTCTCAACGGCTTCCTCAACCGTCTTTCCTCTTACTTCCAGGCTTTCCATATTTTGAACCCTCCGGGTTAGCGATTTCCTTGGCAGAAGCCTCCTCTTTGCCTTTCGGAGATTCGTCTGCTCTTGTGTCTGACTTCTTCCCACCCTTGAGACGATCGAAGATGTCTCCAAACATGCCAAAGCCTCCAGAAACCTTGGGGCTTTGCGGGCTGCTATAAGTTTGGGGCGGCATTACTGATCCTGCCTTACCTTTGTCGGGCTTAGTCGTTTTCAACTCTGCGGTTTGTTTTGCCGGTGCCTGCGTGAACAGGTTTCCC
>JBGOWL010000287.1:0-2627 GCA_041478585.1 Dehalococcoidia bacterium
CCTGCGACCGCGCTGAGGCGGCAACCGTTGACGATGCCGAAATCTCGGGTGTATCGATAAGTTAGAAAGCGCGCCGGCCCCGAGGACCCTGATGACCAAGAGCGAGCTTATTGACGCCCTCGCGGAGCGAATGGCAAGACTGCTTGACCCCGCTCTGCGAAAAGAGATGGGGCGCCAGAGCCGCAAGCTGATAGAAGAAAGGTTTAGCTGGCGGGTCATTGCGCCCAGGTTTCTGGAGACGTAGTGTAGTGTCTCGTAAATAGCTTGACAACCGATTCTTGATGTCATTCCAGCGAAGGCTGGAATCCAGGTAGCAAGCATGGATTCCGGATCAAGTCCGGAATGACAAGACTGTAAAGGCATTTGTAAGACACAACACTAGCCGGTTCCTTTTTCGTTAACCACGGACAGTAGGCCCTCGAGCAGCGTCCGCGCCGCCTCTTTGTCGAGCGGCTTGTTGTTGTTGCCGCACTTCGGCGACTGGATGCAACTGGGACACCCTTCATCACAGGGACACTCTTCAATGACCCTCAATGTCTCCTGCCATAGATGGTGAATCAATTCAAAGCCCTTTTCAGCAATCCCCGTTCCGCCCCGATGGGCATCGTAGATGAATATCTGCGCCTCTCCGGTATCAGCATGGAGCGGCGTGGAGACTCCGCCCAGGTCATTGCGATCACATAGGGCAAACAGGGGCAAGATGGCGATGGAGCAGTGTTCCAGGGCATGCAGGCCGCCGGCAAAGTCGAGCCGGGCTTCAGCTATTTGCGCCGCTGCTTCAGCGGGTATGTCGAACCACAGGGCGATGGTATCGAAACACTGAGGGGGCAAGTCAAGCGGTTCCTCCCCTACGACCTCCTCAGTGAACTGCATCTTTCTCCTGAAGCCAACCACACTGTTGGTCACCTCTACCTCCCCGAGATAGCTCCTGACCCGCTGTGTTTGTTTCTCCTTCAGTACCCTCAATACGCGGAGATCGGTGAGCTCCCTGGCCTGAGTATAGTAGGGGGCATTGGTAGGCACCACGTAGGCAGCATGCGCAGCTAAGTCCAACTGCATGACCAGGTAGGGTTCACCATAGTGCAGGTAGATAGCCCCCGGATGAACCTGTGATAAGGCTGTCTCGGCACCGATCGTCTCCAATTGTTTGTTGTTCTGTGAGGCATCGAAGATGGCATATTGGACAGAGGAAGCAGAGCGTATGTTGACCCGTTCAGAGGGGTAGGTAACTGATGGGGCCGGATACCATTTGCCTCTTCGGGCCTTGAGCAGGCCATCCCTTTCCAGCCCCTCCCGAACGCTATCCAGGTCTTCCCCCCAGAATCGCTCGTCGTCGCCGGTCAGAGGCATTTCCCATGCCGCACATATGATGTGAGACCCCAATACATAGGGATTGTTGGGGTTGATCAGGGCATGTTCGAAACTCCTTCGGAAGAAGGATTCAGGATGACGCATGAAGTATTGATCGAGCGGGTTGTCCAGGCCGATGAGGAAACTCAGGGATTCTCCAGTCCTCCTCCCGCTGCGACCTGCCTGCTGCCAGGTGCTGGCAATGCTGCCCGGATAGCCGGTGAGCACGGTGGCTTCCAGATCACCGATGTCTATGCCCAACTCCAGCGCCGTGGTAGCCACCACCCCGAGAAGTCGTCCCTCAAAGAGCTCACGCTCTATTTTGCGTCGCTCCTCAGCCAGATAGCCGGCTCGGTAAGGTTTGATTCGCTGCGCCAGGTCAGATCCAGCCAGCCGTTGTTTGGTATACGCGTATATCAGTTCGGTCAGCTTGCGGGTTCGAGTGAACGTGAGAGTGCGAATGCCCTTTCGTACCAGCTCAGTCAACAGGGAGGAGGCTTCACTATTGGCACTGACCCGCGTTGCCTTGGCTTTGTCGATCAATGGCGGATTCCAGAAGATGAAGTCCTTCCGCCCGTGTGGAGACCCATCGACATCTACCACTTCAAATGGCAAACCTACAAGTTTCTCAATGTGTTCCTTTGGGTTGGCAATGGTAGCAGAGCAGCAAATGAATTGGGGCTTGACGTTGTAAGAGCCAAGGAGTCTATTCAACCTTCGTATCACATTGCCTACATGGGAACCGAAGATACCCCGATACACATGGGCTTCATCGATCACGACGTACCTTATCAGGCTGAGGAATCTTGACCACGATTGATGGTTGGGAAGGATGCCCACATGGAGCATATCCGGGTTGGTGAACACAATACGAGCCGATTTCTTGATCTGAGAACGTTCCCCCGCAGGGGTATCGCCATCGAAGGTAGCCAGGCGTATCGGTGAAGGAAGCAGTGAAACCAACTCGCTCAAGCTCCGTAATTGATCCTGTGCCAGGGCCTTGGTAGGGAAAACGTAGAGGGCCCGGCTGCCCTTCTCGGTCAGCATCGACTGTAGCACCGGCAGGTTGTAGCACAGTGTCTTGCCACTGGCTGCAGCCGTAACCACCATGACATTTTCCCCAAGGCTGGCCATATCTACTGCCGCCGCCTGGTGAGAATAGAGGGGATACAGTTCTGCTGCCCTTAGGGCTGCCTCCAGAGTTTGGTGCAGAGGCTGGATCAGTTCGCCGTAGCTCGCTTCCTGAGATGGCAGGTGTTCAACATGGACGATCTGCC
>JBGOWL010000009.1:0-17835 GCA_041478585.1 Dehalococcoidia bacterium
AATCCCATCAGTGTCATTCCCGCGGAAGCGGGAATCCATGGTGGCGGATATAGGGCATCGGCTCACCTTCCTTGTCATTCCGCACTTGATGCAGAATCCACGTAGTAGAGTTTCTCTCTGACCATAAAGAGGCCGGAGGATAGAGCTAGTATCTCCGACTTTTCCCACCAAAACCACGACCCCCTCCACCCCTGCCACCACCAGGAGGTCGCGGATGTGCCTCATTCACATCAAGCGTCCTTCCATTCACCATTTTGCCTTTGAGCCCAACAATCGCAGCCTGGGCCTCAGACTTCGCCGGCATCTCGATGAATCCAAAGCCTCTGGGTTGGCCACTATATCTGTCTCTGACAATACTAACCGTATCCACCTTCCCAAAAGATTCAAACTCGCGGCGCAACTCATCATCAGTGGTATCAGACGATAGGTTACCAACATATATTTTCATTAGGATTCCTCCTTTCCCCTAGAACGAGGACACGGCTACAGCCGTTTAGCAAGAAATTTCGAATCATTGGAGGCCGGGCAATACGCCGCGGCCTCCAATGTGATGTCTGGTAGTACGAAACTACCTGCGGTTGTTCGGCCTGACTTTGTCGTAGCAGCGGCTGCAATACACTGGTCTGCCTTCCCGAGGCTCAAAGGGTACCTGTGTCTCGATACCGCAATCGGCACACACAGCAGGAAACATCTGGCGATTTGTTGGCCTGGAGCTACTGAAATCACCTGTGGTGCTTCGTTGCGCCCTCTTTGCTTGACGGCACGATGGGCAGCGCTTCGGTTCGTTGGTGTAACCTTTGACAGCAAACAACTCTTGTTCTTCCGCACTAAACGTGAAGCTGCTGCCGCAATCGGAACACTGAAGATTCTTGTCCACTGGGCTCACTTGGATGACCTCCTTTCTTTGGCTATTTGGCTAGAGTTTCGGTCATCCAAAGCCTGCAAGGACTGTTAAAGGAAAACTCCTGAGGTATTGGCAACCTATACAATAACCTCCACCCCATCACTATACAAGAAAAACAAAACGTATGCAACAGATTTCTTCGTGATGAGAGGAATTTGTGATCCTCACCATCTCGTTAGAGACTTGGCTGTGAAACTGCCCTGGTATGCTCGATCTCCATAACCAGACCTGATGGGAGAACAGAGGGAAACGTGGAACCAGTGGTAACAGGGGACACTGTAGAAGACGGCCTCGATATGGCTGAGCCGCTGACAGTAGCACTCCTTCTGACAGCTTTTGCTGCCGCGGCAACAATAGCTGCTACAGGGAACAACATTGCTGAGTCAGCCAAGGCCAACTCCGCCGTGATCACTTGGTTAGATAATCTGAACAAGCCCTCGATCTGACAGATGAAGGGGCCAATCGTTCCTGGATCGGCATGGCCTTCCCAACAAGTCAGTGAATTGCTTTCGGACTAACTAAGACCCGGAAGCGTCAGCTCATTGACCAGGGCCTGCGGATTCGTTGAGAGTACTTGCTCTAACTCCGTCTCATTCAAACCGCTACCCTTCAATACCGCAGCCGCAAACGCCTGTGTGAGCAAATCCGGGCTGTCATGGGCATCGGAATTAAGTACCAGCTTGACACCAGTAGCCAAGGCTAGTTGAGCCACGTGACCGTTAGTCAGGCAATGGCCTTTTCGAGCACTTATCTCCACATGCACCCTGTTTGCCACTGCCAGTCTCGCCTCCTCCAAAGTTAGCAACCCGGGATGAGCCAGGATGTCAACATCAGGTGATTGAACTGCCGCCAGGTTAGTTCCCTTCTCCACTGGCTCAGTTATGGTTTCGCCGTGAACCACCACTATGCGAGCTCCCAACTCCTTGGCTTGCTTGGCCAACCCTCTAATGGCCTGCGCAGGCACATGGGTAAGTTCAACGCCAGGGATGGCTACGATATCCCAATGGCACCGGGCTAACTTACAATCCTCAACAGTTTCACGGATTACCCTTTCCAGAGAACCTGGACCAACGTGGTCGGTGAGAGCAATACAACGATACCCTTTCTCGGCTGCCCGGCGTATGAGCTCAAGCGGCGAGAGAGTCCCATCACTCAAGTACGTGTGCGTATGGAAATCGTAGATCGTATCTTGCCTCAGAACGGGGTTTAGGTATATAACTATAGCATTATAAGGAAATAGCAGACAAGCAGGTGGAAGACCATGCAACAGAAGAAGCATAGTTTTAGAAGGATACTGGTCCCCCTAGACGGCACAGAACTTGGAGAGGCGGCTCTGCCCTATGTAGAAGAGCTGGCCTCCATCACAAAGGCAGAGGTGATTCTGCTTCGGGTGGTGAAACCGGATTATGACATCGCCATTACCGGCCCGTATTCTTCCCCTTTGGACAAAATATCAAAGGAATACATAATGCATGCCTCAGCCGCTGCCAGTGAATACCTCAATTCCATCAAGGAAGGCCTTACCAAGAAGGGCATAGCAGCCCAGGCCATAGTGGATGTGGGGTCCCCTGCCGAGAAGGTCATGGCCTGCGCCCGAGAAAAAAAAATTGATCTGATCGCTCTCTCCAGCCACGGACACCCCGGTGTCGGCCAGCGGACACTCGGCAGTGTGACCTACAAAATACTGCATTACGCAGATAGACCAGTGTTTATCGTCACACCGTCCACCAAGCCCGCAACTCGTGAATAAAATCAGAAAAGGAGGCGTACGTAACTTTGGAAAGATAAATGTAGCTATAATAGGCGTTGGCAACTGTGCCTCCTCTCTGGTTCAGGGTGTCCATTATTATCGGAACGTGCAGGAAGATGCGTTCATACCAGGCATACGACGCCCGAACCTGGGGGGATATCATATTGGAGATATCCAGTTCGTAGCTGCCTTTGACATTGATAAGAACAAGGTAGGCAAAGATCTGGCGGAGGCCATATATACCTCCCCAAACAACACCTACAAGTTTTGCGAAGTGCCCCAAACAGGAGTGAAGGTTCATCGAGGAATGACCCACGATGGGCTAGGCAAGTATCTATCGCAAATCATCACCAAAGCGCCAGGATCCACTGCAAATATCGTCAATATTCTGAAGGAAACGAAAACTGACGTCGTTATCAGCTACTTGCCGGTTGGCAGTGAGGCAGCCACCAAGTGGTACGTGGAGCAGATACTTGATGCCGGCTGTGGCCTTATTAATTGCATCCCTGTATTCATCGCCCGAGAGAACTACTGGCAAGAACGCTTTGCCGAAAGAGGATTGCCAGTCATAGGAGATGACATAAAGTCACAAGTTGGCGCGACTATTACCCATCGTGTACTGACCCGGCTCTTTCGGGAGCAAGGCGTCAAGTTGGAGCGGACCTACCAACTTAATTTTGGAGGCAACACAGACTTCTACAACATGCTGGAACGCGAGCGACTGGAATCAAAGAAGATAAGCAAGACAAATGCAGTTATATCGCAGCTAGACTACAACCTTGGACCAGACAACGTCCATGTGGGGCCGAGTGACTACGTCCCTTGGCTAACTGACCGAAAGTTCTGCTACATACGTATGGAGGGCACAACCTTTGGTAATGTTCCTCTGAATCTCGAGCTTAAGCTCGAGGTATGGGATAGCCCCAATTCGGCAGGGATAGTTATCGATGCTATACGATGCTGCAAGTTGGCTCTAGAAAGAGGCCTCGCCGGCTCGGTGGTTGCCCCCTGCGCCTGCTTTATGAAATCACCTCCCATTCAACATACAGATGACGCGGCGCGCCGGATGCTGGATGAATTCATCGCTGGCAACACTAACGAGACCCTGCCGTCAAAGAAACAAGCAGCAAGACATGTCCGCCCTCCCAAGAAATGAATATAGGATTGGTTTCACCATACGACTACGCCTACCCTGGTGGGGTCAACAACCATATCTCGAACCTTGCCATCAACATGGCAAGGATTGGGCATCAGGTAAAGATACTAGCCCCCTGCTCAAACAAGGAAGCTCTCCCTAACACAACCAGTATCATCCCCCTGGGCAAAACAATCCCCTATCCTTCAAATGGTTCCGTAGCTCGACTGACGCTATCCTGCTGGCTGATGCCCAAGATCAAGACAATACTGGACGAGGAGAAGTTCGACATACTTCACTTCCACGAACCACTCTTCCCGTCGCTGCCCTGGATGGTGCTTCCCCTATCCCACTCCATAAATGTGGCCACCTTTCACGCCTACTACCGCCGCTCCATCGGCTACTCGCTGTGGAAACCGCTCTTGAAGAAATTCTACAACAAGCTCGATGGCAGGATCACCGTTTCTGAACCAGCAAAAAAGTTCGTCTCCAGGTACTTCCCCGGGGATTACCGTGTGATCCCGCATGGGGTTGACTTGGAGCGTTTCTCCGCAGATGTGCCACCCATCGAAGATTTCTGCGACGGCAAGTTGAACCTCCTGTTTGTCAGCCGACTTGAGGAAAGAAAGGGCGTACGGTACCTTCTCAAGGCATACAAGATAGTGAAGGAGCATTTCCCTCAATCGAGGCTTATTCTGGTGGGTCCAGGTGATAGATCACGGCATAAATATGAACGGTGGGTCAGGGCAGTTAAACTGGAGGATGTTGTCTTCAAAGGACACATACCTTATGCAGATTTGCCACGTTACTACCGTACAGCAGATATCTTCTGCATGCCGGCCGTTGGTCAGGAAAGCTTCGGCCTTGTACTGCTCGAGGCGATGGCCGCTGGCAAACCTATTGTGGCCTCAAACATCGAGGGCTACGCCAGCGTGGTAAATAATGGCACTGACGGAATACTTGTGAAACCCAGAGATGAGAAGGCTCTGGCTACTGCAATAGTCTCCCTGGCCAATGATGAGAACCTGCGTCAGCGAATGAGCGCCAATGGGAGAGAGAAAGCAAGAGCGCATACCTGGGAGTCGATCGCTCAGAGGACACTGAACTACTACATGGAGTTGTCCGGGGCAAACTAGTTGTGATCAACCTCTCGGAAATACGCCACAAGCTGGCAGAGCGTTTCACCACGCCATTGGCAAAGATTCTCGCCAAGACGGGGGTGACGCCCAATGAATTGACCGTAATCGGCTTCCTGGTGAGCGTCGGCTCGGCTGTAACTCTGGCAAAGGGATATTTCCTGGCAGGCGGACTCCTGGTTATCTTCGCCGGCGCCTTCGACCTCCTTGATGGGCCACTCGCCCGAGCCAAAGGGCAAAGCACAAAATTTGGCGCCATGCTCGATTCCACGCTCGACCGTCTCTCTGAGGCTGCGGTATTTCTCGGAATCGTGATCTACTATGCGAACCATAACAGTACCTGGGAGACCTCTCTTCCATACATCACCTTTGTGGGGTCGGTCATGGTCAGCTATCTCAGGGCAAGAGCCGAGGGGTTGGGCCTAAGATGTGAAGTGGGGGTATTTACCCGAGCTGAAAGAGTCATCGTTCTGGCGGTGGGACTCATAATCGGTCAATGGGTGGAAGACGCTGTACTCATCACGCTAGGTATCCTGGCTGCACTCGCCTTCTTAACAGTTGTTCAGCGCCTTATTCATGTGTGGCAACTTACAAAAAAGCAATCAGGTATATGAGCAATCAGATCCTCCAATGCATCTTTATCGGGGTGGTTCTTATGGCAATCGCCCTTGGCATCACAGCAGCGATTGGATTGATACCACGCTGGTTCATACCCGTTGCCATTGTACGTGGACTTGCTACAGATGTGTTCTTGCTCTACTATTGGGGTAGGGGTTACATGCGTCAGCATTAGTCTGCAGGCTACCACCAAACTATCTCTATTTGCGAGGTTTCATGTCAGTAATTGCGGTTGTCGGTGCCCAGTGGGGTGACGAGGGGAAAGGGAAAATCGTTGACATGCTTGCTGAGAAAGCAAGCATGGTGATCCGTTTTTCTGGCGGCCCCAATGCAGGACACACTGTACATAACCCATATGGCGAATTCAGCTTGCACTTGGTCCCCTCAGGTATTTTCTACCCTCATACAGCCTGCATCATCGGTACCGGTGTGGTTGTTTCTCCCTCCGTGCTCCTTGACGAACTGGAGCAACTCTGGAAGAAGGGTGTTAATACTTCAAAACTACTGGTCAGCACTCGCGCTCACCTCATCATGCCATATCACATCATCCTGGATAGGCTGGAGGAGCAAGCGAAGGGTGCCGGTGCTTTAGGTACCACGCGTAGCGGTGTCGGCCCTGCGTATGCAGACAAGGTAGCTCGCCTGGGCATTAGAGCCGGAGACCTTGCCGACAAAGAAGGGCTACTTCGCAGACTCCGTTTTGTTCTGGAACAAAAAAACCTGATCTTGACGCGAATACACGGAGCGCCACCACTCTCCGTCGAGGAAGTCTACGATCAGCTCTGCCAGTATGCAGATCGTCTGGCTGCCTTCATCCGTGAAACCGAACCGATTATCAGCCAAGCTATAGAAAGAAATGAGCCAATTTTGTTGGAAGGGGCCCAGGGTACCCTGCTCGACATCGACTTCGGCACCTACCCCTATGTTACCTCATCATCAGTCATCGCTGCCGGAGCCTTTGCGGGAGCAGGCCTGCATCCGGTCAAGATTGACCACATCCTGGGCATAATGAAGGCATACACTACCAGAGTAGGAGCAGGACCAATGCCTACAGAGTTAGGGGATGAAACTGGAGAGCGCATCCGACAGATAGCTCAAGAATATGGAGCTACAACAGGACGACCGCGTCGCTGTGGCTGGTTCGATGCAGTAGCCACGCGCTACAGTGCCTTGATTAATGGCTTTAGCGGGGTTGCTCTTACTCGCCTGGACGTTCTAGATGCCTTCGATTCCATCAAGGTCTGTACCAAGTACAAGGTAGATGGCAAGATTATCGACCAATTCCCCAGTAGCACATTACAACTCGAAAGATGCCAGCCTGTTTATGATGAAGTACCGGGTTGGCAATCTCCCACAGCCCACCTGCGACGCTTCCAGGATCTGCCACCATTGGCCCAGTCATATGTAAGGAAGCTGGAACATCTTGTCGGTTGTCCCATCAATATCATTTCCGTTGGCCCTCACAGGGAACAGACCATAGTGACCAGAGCCGTCCTGTAACAGGGAACCAAACCGCAATTCGCACTTGACTTCTGACAGCCTCATCTCTGCACTATTTGAACAACTGGACGCCGAAGATCGCAGATCGGAATACCTCCTGCAGCCTCTGTACAGAACTAATCAGTAGCCAAAGAGCCTCGCAAAAGAGGTCTATACCTTGAAAAGTGGCTATAATAGTGTCGGCCAGAAATCAGATGGCATTATGGAGCGGATAATTTCGGGAAAACCCAAAGAAGAGGACGTAGCACTCGATACCAATCTCCGTCCCAGGCGTCTTGCTGACTATGTAGGCCAGGACAAGGTCAAAGAGAATACCAGGATAGCTATCGCGGCAGCCCAGGCAAGGGGTGAACCATTGGATCACATCCTGATTTACGGGCCGCCGGGCTTGGGGAAGACCACGCTGGCTCACATTATTGCTGCCGAGAAAGGCGCCAGTATTAGAATTACCTCTGGTCCAGCTATAGAGCGCCCGGGAGATTTGGCCGCTATCATAACCAACCTTCACGAAGATGATATCCTCTTCATCGACGAAATCCATCGCCTTTCCAGAGTGGTCGAAGAGGTGCTTTACCCGGCGATGGAAGACTTTGCTCTCGACATAGTCATTGGCAAAGGACCAGGGGCAAAGAACCTGCGCCTGCACCTTCCCCGCTTCACGCTCATCGGAGCCACTACCCGCTTCGCTATGCTCAGCCCCCCTCTAAGAGACAGGTTTGGATCCATATACAGGCTCGACTTCTATGACCAGCAGGCTATGGAAACAATAGTAGGTCGTTCCGCCAGCATCCTCAGGATAGAAACGGATCAGGGTGGAATAAAGGAGATTGCCTGTCGGGCCCGGGGAACTCCCAGAGTAGCCAACAGGTTACTAAAACGGGTGCGAGACTATGCCCAGGTAATGGCAAAGGGCGTGATTACCGAGCCTATAGCCATCGAGGCACTGACTAGACTCGAGGTGGACAAGATCGGCCTTGACGAGGTAGATCATAAAGTACTGCGGACTATCGTGGAGAAGTTCGATGGTGGGCCTGTGGGCCTGGAGACAATCGCTGCCTCTATCAGCGAGGAAGCAGACACTATTATGGATGTCTACGAACCATATCTGCTGCAACTCGGCTTTCTGGAACGAACACCGCGGGGGAGGGTCGCCACACGCCTCGCCTATAAGCACTTGGGCTTGCCAGGCAGAAAGAGGCAGCCACCCCAGGGACAATTATTGTAGCGATCATGGCTTCCCTGCTTCTCCACACTTGTTGTGCTCCCTGCGCCACCGGTTGTCTCGAGCACTGGCGGCAAGAAAACATCGAGACCACCCTTTTTTGGCACAACCCCAATATCCATCCATTCACGGAGCATCAGCAACGTCTAAAGACGCTGCAAGACTATGCTCGGAAAATGGCTATCCCTTTAATCGTCTCTGAAGGATACGACGTCGTCGACTATTTCAGGGCCGTGGTGGGGCATGAGAGAGAACGCTGTGGTTATTGCTTTCGCCTCCGCCTTTCTATGACAGCCGCAGTAGCAAAGCTGAGGGGTTTTGACGCTTTCACCACCACGCTGCTCATCAGTCCATACCAGGAACAGAAGCTGTTGAAGGAGGCCGGCGAGGATATCGCCCAAAAAGTGAAGATCAGGTTCGCTTACGAAGACCTAAGGCCCTGCTATGACGAAAGCCGAAGGGTCAGCAAAGAACTTGACCTCTACAGACAGAAGTACTGCGGCTGCATCTACAGTGAGTGGGAGAGATTCAGCAAAACCAAAAGCCCTAAGGCGGGCCGCACTGGATTCGGAATACAGAAATTGGGAACGGTTCACCCAGGCGATAGTATTTCACACAGGCCATCCCAGCCAGTCAAAAGCGCCTATCATACTCAGACCCACAAATAGCATCACAACAGCGAAAACAGTTTTGAGCATCTCAGCACGGAGCCTGTGTGCCATCCAGGCGCCAGCCTGCGTTATCACCATGCTGGTTGATACTAGACAGATCCATGCCGGCAGGTTGAAATAACCTAGAGATTGAGTAGGCAATCCGGACACGCTCAGGCCATTCACGATGTAACCCAAAGCCCCTGCTCCGCTGGTGAACAGCATCACCGCCGTCGATGTACCCACGGCCCGATGCATCCTGAATTTGAGTATGGTAACCATCAGGGGAACCATCAGTATCCCTCCCCCAACCCCAAGGAGACCGACAAACACCCCCAGAGGGAAACCCCAGCCAGCCCATACAAGAGGGTTATCCTCCGGCTCTTCCTCAACTTCCGAAGGCTTCCAAACAATCATCCTGACGGCCCCAAGCATAGCCGCTGCTCCAAAGATAATCTTCGCTGTGCTCCCGCCGAGAAACTGTGAGGTCAATGTGGCCCCCAGCAACGCCCCAGCCGCACCAACAGATCCAAGCACGATTGCCGCTTTCCACCAGACTGCTCCTCTTCGGTGGTGAGCAAATGAACTGAAAACAGCAGTGGGGAACACGACCAGCAGACTGGTGCCGAAGGCCAGCTTCACCGCTGCATCCGTAGGAATATCCATACCATTGAATACCACCACCATCACCGGAACCATGATGAAGGCACCGCCGACACCCAGAAGCCCCTGCGACAGGCCAACTATCACGCCGGTCATCGCCAAGACAACAATAGAGACAAGTTCCATGGGTTCCTTTCAGTTGACATGTGCAGGGCCAGGGTTTGTCGCCTCTGTGCACCGTTCCCGAATAGATGGGCTCTAGCGAGGAGAATATCTCGACACAATCACGAGACTGACAACATCAGACACCAATACACATTTCAAATTTCAAAGCTCGTAAAACGGCTAGCCCCGAACACAACTGTGAACAAGAAACACTTCCCCCCACAGTCAGCTATCGCTTCTTCCTGCTGACTGCGGACATGACTGCCTTCTCGATTTCAGCCGAAGTCAGGCCGTAGCGTTGCAGCAATTCCTCGGATGTTCCGGAGCTGGCAAAAGCATCTTTGAGCGCCACAAAGGCCATGGGGACAGCTTGATGCCGGGCAACTACCTGAGCCACTCTGGCTCCCAAACCACCATGCTCCAGATGCTCCTCGGCGGTAACAACAGCCCCGGTATCAGTCGCTGCCTGAACAATAGCCTCGACATCCAAAGGCTTGACAGTAGACATATTCAACACCCGGCAATCGATCCCTTGTTGCGAGAGGCTCTCTGCCGCTTCCAGTGCTCTGGATACCATAGTACCAATAGCAACGATAGTGGCGTCGAAGCCCTGCCTCAAAGTGGCCGCTTTGCCCAACACAAACCGATAATCATGGCTTAGAACCCGGGGGACTTTGGGGCGACCCAACCGCACGTAGAAGGGCCCAAGTGTGGCTGCTGCTGCTCTGATTACCTGAGTAGTTTCCACAGCATCCGCCGGCACAATGACAGCAAATCCTGGCAGAGCACAGGAAAGGGCCAGGCCTTCAATCGACTGATGCGACAAGCCATCCTCCCCAACAGTAATGCCTCCGTGAGTAGCCACCACCTTGACATTGAGGTGAGGTTGAGCAACGCACATGCGAAGCTGGTCATAGCAACGGGCAGTGGCAAATACGGCAAAGGTGCTGGCGAAGGCGATTTTGCCTGAAGAAGCCAGGCCAGCAGCAATGCCAATCATATTCTGCTCTGCAATGCCACAATCGAAGAAACGCTGTGGGAACCCCTTGACAAAGAACTGGGTCATGGTTGACTTTGAAAGGTCGGCATCGAGAACGACGATATCCGGGTTCTCTTTCCCCAGAGCTAGTAGGGTCTTGCCGTAGGCTTCCCTGGTAGAGGAAAATTCCTTCATTTTTGTTTCTATGCCAACTCCTTCAATGCTCGATCCGCTTCCTCAGGGGTAGGAGCCTTGCCATGGAAGTCCACATTGTTTTCCATGAAGCTAACCCCCTTGCCCTTGATGGTGTGGGCGATGATAGCCGTCGGTCGCCCCTTGACCTGCTCCGCCTCTTCAAAGGCGGCCAGGAGCTGCGGAATGTCGTGACCATTCACTTCGACAACATGCCAGCCAAAGGCACGCCATTTGTCAGGAAAGGGCTCCAGGTTCATCACCTCTCGGTTCCAGCCATCGATCTGCAGCTTGTTGTGGTCGATGATGGCCACGAGGTTATCGATTTTGAAATGGGCTGCCGACATGGCTGCCTCCCATACTTGTCCCTCATCACATTCCCCATCGCCCAGAAGGACATAAACCCGATAGCTTTGAGAGTTGAGACGAGCGGCCAGAGCAACACCGATACCGAAGGATAATCCCTGACCGAGAGAGCCACATGTCATTTCCACTCCAGGGGTGCACGTCTTGTCAGGGTGACCTTGGAGCCTGCTGTCCATCTCCCTCAGAGTGCAAAGCTCTCCCACAGGTAGATACCCCGTCTCAGCAAGAGCAGCATAGAGCAGAGGTGCGGCGTGCCCTTTACTCAGAATGAAGCGATCGCGTTCAACCCATTCAGGATCAGAGGCTCGACAACGGAGTACCTGGAAGAAAAGGCAGGTAATTATCTCTACCGCTGAAAGGGAACCACCGGGGTGTCCGCTGCCCGCTGTAGCCGTCATGCTGATGATATGACGGCGCAGAGTTCTGGCTATTCTCTCAAGGTTCTTACTCGGAGATTCACCTGTGTCCACAGAAGAGCGTGCCTCAGCCGAAGCAGTAGCATCCGAGGTAGAAGGATCGCTCGCTGGAGTTCTCTGTTGGTCCGCCGTTGTCAGAATTACCTCGCGGGGCAAATTATACATCAATCGTTAATGGAGAGGCAATTGTTCGTATTTCTGCAGACCAACACTGACCGTTTCATACGCATAGCAAAGTGATGGCAAAGTGGCTAAAATTAGGGCTATCTGCCAAGGTAGGAAAGCAGCATGAGTTTCATTGTCCGTCCCATGAAACCTGATGATGTTCCCCACGTAAGCCAGATCGATAGGGAAGCCTTCCCAACCGATTGGCCACCTCCCTCTTTCAGGAAAGAACTCAACAGTCCCATAATCCGCTATATAGTCGTTTTGGACGATACTGAAAGTCGTTGCGATCGTGTCGAGGCTGTAGAGCATAACGCCCACAGCAAATGGCGCAGTCTGGTATCCCGAGTAGGTCACCTGCTGAACAAAGGTCTATTCTCCAATAGGGCAGGTGTGGCTCAGGACAATAAGAAAATCGTGGGCTATGCCGCGGTTTGGCTTATGGCAGATGAAGCTCACCTGACTTCCATCGCAGTCAGGCAAATGTACCGCCGACAGGGCATTGGCGAACTGCTGCTCATCTCCATCACAGAAGTGGCTCTGCAAATGAAGGCTCGGGTAGTGACCCTGGAGACAAGAGTTTCCAATGTGGGGGGCCAAGCACTCTACGAAAAGTATGGCTTCAACAAAGTGGGAATGCGCCGCCGCTACTATTCAGACAATGGTGAAGATGCAGTCATCATGACCACCGATAACATAGCTTTGCCGTCTTATCAAGGGCGGTTTCAGGAACTGGAGCGCAACTACATCCAGAAACATGGCGAGCCAGGGTGGCAACTGGCGCGGCCTTCAACCAAGTAGATCAGCCTTCACTACTGATCTCTGGTTCTTCCACGTTTCCTCCAACATGGTTGCGCCAGGGAAGGTCGGCAGATCCTCTCGGTCCCGTATTCCCTGATATGGGTAAGGAATCCTTAACCATACTCATAGGACACCCCAAAGTGTCCCCTGGGGTAGCACCACTCTATAGCCTCCCGGCCACACGAGATGTAGCAACTCCCGCATTCGAGGCAACCCTCATGGCTGAAGCTGATCTTGCTCTCCCGTGCCTTAAAGCATTCGGCGGGACACACATAGAGACAGCTCCGCAGTTCACACTGGAGGCAAACATCCTCCTTCAGGTGAATATGGGCTTCCGTATCAACTTCGTATCTATTGAGCGCCAGCCTTTCCTCTATGGTCATGGAGCTCATACCGTCCTCCTAGCCGCCATGGCATCCTTGATCAACTGCCAGACAGAAACCCTCCCTTTCATCTCTTCCCTGGCCAGTTGCCACACCGTCTTCTTTGGATTGCCATCGACACTGAAGACCTTCTCAGCCAGAGCACAGGCCAGCTCGGGATAGACACTGTAGAGGCGCTGATTCTCCAGCAACTGGGAAGACCGTTCAAATGTTTTCAGGTCACGGAGCACGAAATTGTCCGCCAGCAGCCTGGCATAATGAGAGAGTGTCTCCTTGCTGAAATCGCCCTTCTCCTTAGCCGTCTTGGCCGTCTCCGCCGCCGCTATCCCCGAAGCCAGGGCGAAGTTCAACCCTTCCAGTGATCTACCCGTAGCCAGCACCAGGGCACCCGCATCGCCAGCCACCAGCAGACCATCGGCATACAGACGAGTCATCATCCTCACACCACCTGCAGGCACCAGATGAGCAGAATACTCCACCGTGGTGCCCCCTTTGATCAACTCCTTCACGGCAGGGTGGGCCTTGAAACCTTCCAGCAGCTCCAGGCTCTTGACTTTGTTCTCAATGAGCGCTTTCAACTGTACCACCACACCCAGAGAGAGGCTTTCTCTATTGGTATAAAGAAAACCACCACCATGCACTCCTCTGGTACAGAAACCCAGGAAGTGAATAGCAGCACCACCATCGTCAGAGACATTGAACCGCTGCTCTATGGTCTCCCGTGGCATCTTGATAACTTCCTTGACCCCCTGATTCACGTTCTCAGGGGAGAGCTTCGCACTCAGGCCGGCTTTCTTGGCCAGGATAGAGTTGACGCCATCAGCCGCAATGACCACCCCAGCAGGAATCGTGTCCCCGCCGGCTATTATCCCCACCACCCGCTCGCCATCCCAAAGGAGATCATCAACCCGAACTCCAGTAATCACTACTCCTCCCGCCCCCTCCACCTTACCAGCAAACCAGCGGTCGAACTTGGCCCGCAGGACCGTGTAACCATCATGGAGAGGCTGATCAAGGCCAGCCGAGTTGAAATCAATAGACAGCGAAGTCTTCTCAGAGAGGAGGGTGATCACATGACGAGTGACATGTCTCTCGACCGGCGCTTCTTTCCAGAAATCAGGGATCAGTTCATTGAGCACCGGGCCATAGAGCACACCGCCGGTTATGTTTTTCACCCCGGCGAACTTGCCCCTCTCCACCAGAAGAACCTCCAGACCCCCCTTGGCCAGGGAATAGGCGGCAGCGCACCCGGCCGGGCCAGCCCCTACCACGATAGCATCAAAGGCTTCCTTCACGACTGCCTAAGTATAGTAGCCGATAGTGCCTGTTGCAAGCTTAGTGAATTGTCCTTACAATAGTCGAAATTGAGAGAATCATCTATGAACTTAGCTGTCCAGTTGGCCCCTACCCACCCCTGCGGACTGCTCCTGGGAAATCCAGTGATGACCGCCTCCGGCACCTTCGGCTATGGCACGGAGTACGCTGAGTTAGTTGACATCCAGAGACTGGGAGCCATCGTCTGCAAGGGAACTACCCTGGAGCCAAAAGATGGGAATCCTCAGCCCCGTCTGAAGGAAACACCGTCCGGGCTCCTCAACTCGATCGGGCTACAGAACATCGGCGTGGAGGCCATGATAAAGGAGAAGGCGCCCATGTGGGCCTCATGGAAAGTCCCCGTCATCGTTAACATCGCCGGTGAATCCGTCGAGGATTATGCTAGAGTGGCTTCCAGATTGGATGGCGTAACTGGGGTTAGCGGCCTCGAGGTGAATATCGGCTGTCCTAACGTGAAAGCCGGGGGCATGGAATTCGGCAAAGACCCAGAAGCGGCAGCCGCCGTGACCAAGGCGGTGAAGGCTGCCACCTCGCTGCCCATTATAGTGAAACTGACCCCGAATGTGACCGATATTGTCGAGATCGCTCTGGCGGTGAGCGAGGCCGGCGCCAATGCTATCTGTCTGATCAATACATTAAGGGGGATGGCTATAGATACTGCGGCGCGCAAACCTGCCCTGGGCAACGTCTATGGCGGACTATCCGGGCCAGCCATAAAACCGGTGGCACTCTCCATGGTCTATCAGGCAGCAAAGGAGACGAGGGTTCCAATTGTAGGCTGTGGGGGTATCAGCTCGGCAGAGGATGCCCTGGAGTTCATCATGGCTGGCGCCAGCGCTGTTGAGGTTGGCACCATCCAGTTCGTCAACCCCCGCGCCCTGATCGATGTCCTGGAAGGTATCGAGCGATTCATGCAAAAAGAGGGTGTGACAGAGCTATCTGAGATCATTGGCGCGGCCCACCACTAACACCTCGCTGCCGTGGGTATAATCACAAACAAGTTGCTATAATTAGATTAGGGAAGTATGGATAACATAGTAGCAAAACTCGAGGCTGTTGAAAGGCGCTATGAGGAGCTGAACGAGCTCATGGCCTCCGGCACTGGGCAATGGAACCTAGCTCAGGAGCAGGCTGCCATCAGTCCCATCGTCTCCAAGTTCAGGGGATACAAGAAGACAGCAAAACAACTGGAGGAAACGGAGCAACTGCTGAAGGATGGCCTGGACCCAGAGATGCTGGCCCTGGTCAAGCAAGAGATAGCAGACCTGAGAATGCGCCACGATGAGCTGATGCAAAACCTCAAGGTGTCCCTTCTACCTCAAGACCGCAGCAGCGAGAAGAATGCCATCGTGGAGATCCGCTCCGGCACCGGTGGGGAGGAGGCGGCTCTGTTCGCGGCAGACCTTTACCGCATGTATTCTCGCTATGCCCAGACCAAAGGCTGGAAGACAGAAATCATTGACACCAGCCACACTGAGCGAGGAGGATTCAAGGAGATCATCTTCGAAGTCTCCGGCAAGAACGCCTTTGGTAGATTGAAGCACGAGCGAGGGGTGCACCGGGTGCAGCGGGTGCCTGTTACCGAAGCGGGAGGTCGCGTTCATACCTCCACAGCCACCGTTGCCGTGCTGCCCGAAGCAGAGGAGGTAGAAGTCAATATCAAACCGGAAGATCTGAGAGTGGACATCTTCCACAGCAGTGGCCCCGGTGGGCAAAATGTAAATAAGGTGGCTACTGCCGTGAGAATCGTCCACATCCCTACGGGGATGATGGTAGTCTGTCAAGAGAGCAAGTCTCAGCTTCAAAATCGCACCAAGGCCATGGCATTGCTCCGCTCCCGCCTGTTCGACATGGAGCAGAGCAGGCAACAGGAGGAAATAACCAAGGAGCGCCGCGCTCAGGTCGGCACTGCCGAGAGAGCAGAGAAGATCCGGACCTACAATTTCCCCCAGAATCGTATTACTGACCATCGAATCGGCCTGACTCTCCATAACCTGCCGGCCCTCCTGGAAGGCGAACTGGACGAGCTTATCGATGCTCTGGCCGCTGATGAGAGGGCAAAGCAAATGGAAGAAGCCTTTGCGTGATCCTCAGAGAAGCATTAAGCCAAGCTGGAGCCAAGATTGCCGCTCATGGCATACCTGACGCCCGTATTGAAGCCGAATTGCTCCTGATGCATTCCCTGGGCATAGTGAAGGCCGAATTATATGCCAAGCTGGGAGATCTGCTGCTGCCTCCAGAGAACGAGAGGTTCTGTCATCTCGTAGAGCGGCGCCTTAGACATGAGCCTGCGGCCTATATTCTGAACCAATGCCAGTTCTATGGACTTGACCTCTATGTCGACTCCCGCGTGCTTATCCCCAGGCCTGAGACCGAACTGCTGGTGGATACTGCGCGGGCCTTCATAAAGCAGCATTTCCCCCAAAGGCAAGCGTGCTCCATGGCTGACATAGGAACGGGCAGCGGCGCCGTTGCCATTGCCCTCGCCTTGCATCTGCCCCAGGCCAGGATCTACGCCACAGATCTCTCTCCAGACGCCTTGGATGTTGCCCGCCTGAACTGTGTCCAATACGGGGTCGAGAAACAGGTACATCTCCTCACCGGCAACATGCTTGAGCCTCTTCCTGAACCGGTCTCCCTCATCGCGGCCAACCTGCCCTATGTCAGGGATTCCGATCTGCCCTCGTTGATGCCAGAGATCAGAGAGTTCGAGCCGATGTCTGCCCTGATTGCAGGCGAGGACGGGTTAGAAAAGATAGGCCAGTTACTTTCCCAGGCCAGGTATAAGCTCCTTCCGAATGGCGCAATTATGCTGGAGATCGGGCAGGGGCAGGGGCTAGCCGCCATGGCTCTGGCGAAGAACAGTTTTCCTGATAGTCAGATAGACCTGATTCCCGACCTTGCCAATATAGATCGAGTCCTGCGCGTGTTGTCTTGATGACCAAATGTCCTTCCAGGCAGTGCGTTTCGATCTCGACCCTCGGCAGGATCCCCGGTCAAAGAATCGAGAAAGACCTTCCCCTGGCGATTGCGGGTGATGCCAATCTCCCTGCTGTCAACTCCATAACTCGTCAAGGTTCCACCATCACTCGGTGGTGCACACCACAATGACAGGATGTCCAACCACATGGTGCGATTTGAGCTACATGGCGCACTCTTGACTCCTCAGCCAGCAGTTGCCCACTGTTCTCTTTGCTGCAACGCAGACACGGACAACATTCGGAAATCAGATGGGGTGAGGGATTCTGTGTGATACAAGCGACTAATCGTTTTGAAGGGGGTGAAATCCCACTGAAGTCTTGAAAGCTGCCAAATAGCATCATAGTTCCACGGGGGCGTTGAACCGTCGTTTTGATTTGGGCACTTGGATGGCGGGGAGCCAATAGTGAAACCGACCCGAAGGGGTCGGTTTTTGTGTTCTGCGGAAAATGACGCCAGTCTTGACAATCCAGCACCACAGCCGAAAGAGATGCATAGGGGGCATCCCCGCCATGGGCGAGTTCGATGGACGATAA
>JBGOWL010000185.1:0-4152 GCA_041478585.1 Dehalococcoidia bacterium
CCAGATAACCTGCTGGTGAACAATACTCCACTAGCAGCATCGTGCACACTATTCACTAGGAGCAACATTGTTGTCAATAGCACGCACCACCTTCTGACACTCAGACCAAGAATGTTATAATACTGAACAAACGATGAACTTGAACCGAAGAACCAAGATAGTGTGCACTATTGGCCCGTCCAGCAGCTCAGCATCCGCTATCGAAGGCCTCATCAAGTCAGGGATGAACGTAGCTCGCCTCAATCTCTCCCACGGAACCCACGATCAACACGCTAGCTACATCCGCACCGTCCGCGAAACAGCCTCCAGACTCAAGGTGCCCATAGCCATCCTGCAGGACCTCCCCGGTCCAAAGATCCGCACCGGCAAGCTCCGTGAAAGCGAAGTATTGCTCAAAGAAGGAAATGAGTTCACTCTCACCACAGATATGGTCAGCGGCGATGAGCATAAGGTAAGCATGAATCTACCTGGCCTCGCCGACAGCGTACGACCGGGGGATGCCATCTTTCTGAACGACGGAGCGATAAAGCTGGAAGTGCTATCCAGGACTTCCACAGACGTACGATGCTTGGTGATCACAGGCGGTATCCTGAATCAGCTAAGAGGCATCAATGTGCCTGGAGTACCTCTGAAAACACCCTCATTTATGGAAGTGAATCTTAAAGACCTTGCCTTCAGCATAGAGATGGAAGTAGACTTCGTCGCCCTCTCCTTTGTCAGGGAGTCTGGTGACATCTACCAGGTACGCCAGTTCCTCAGAGGGAAGGGGGCAGACACTCCAATCATAGCCAAGATAGAAAAGTGGGAAGCCTGCCAGAACCTCGACGAGATACTGGCTGCAGCCGATGGGCTGATGGTAGCGCGTGGTGATCTGGGAGTCGAGATTCCCTTGGAGAAGGTCCCTTTGGTTCAGAAGGAGATCATCAGGAAATGTAACCGTGCCGGCAAGCCTGTGATCACTGCCACCCAGATGCTGGAGTCCATGATCGGATCAGCCTCTCCTACAAGAGCCGAGGTCACTGATATAGCCAACTCAATCTTCGATGGCACCGATGCCATCATGCTTTCAGGAGAGACGGCGGTTGGTCGCTATCCTGTGGAAGCAGTCAGAGTAATGACCCGAGTTGCCCTGGAGACAGAGGCCGCTCTTCCATACGGCAAGCTGGTGATAGAAAAGGGGGCTGACCTTGAAGCTCAAACTGATGATGCCATAGCCTACTCTGCCGTTCACACTGCACACCAACTGGGGGCAGCAGCGATTGTGGCTTTCACCTCTTCAGGGAGTACCGCCAGGCGGGTCTCAAAATACCGACCCGGGATACCGATCCTGGCCGCTACTCCAAGCCCCAGGCAGAAGAGGAGATTGCTTATCTCTTGGGGAGTATATCCCTATGAGGTGCAAGAACCCGCCACCGTGCACGATGTCTTCGCACAGGCAGTGAGTCTGAGCCTGGCGACAGGCATAGCTCAGAAGGGCGACCTCATCGTGGTTACTGCAGGCCTCCCCCTGGCGGTCCCGGGCACCACCAACCTCCTTAAGGTAGAGAGGATAGAATAGTGAGTTCCGGATCATTCCGCCCAGGCGACCAACCTTCTCTGGCCTCACCACAACTTCTCCCTTCCTTTGGTGACCAGCCCCCATGGCATCAACAGAACAACCTTTGGGCAGACTAACTTTCGGGTTGCCAAATCCGCCTGGGCTCACGCCAAAGTGACTGTCCCCCTACAATCGCATGGTCATCAGAAGGACCAGCCATCTCTGCCACCCTTCATCACTCCTCCGAAGTGAATAGCCTCTCAGTCTATGGCAATCATCACATTCGAGGCCTTTATGACCGCATAGACCTCTTTGCCCTTGGCAAGCTGCAGGTTCTTGGACGATTCCTTTGTGATCACTGAGACTATCTCGATTTTACCGGGTAGCGCTATGGTCACTTCGTTGTTCACCGTGCCAGGCTTCACCTGCTTGACTTTGCCTTTCAATACATTACGAGCACTGATCTTCATGGTTCGACTCCTTTCTCCTCTCGTTTCTAAGGCAGGCAATTGAGACGCTACTTTCGCATCTTCATTGAATCGTACCAGATATTTTTGGTGAAATAAAGACCGCCTTGCTGGTTCCTAGAGAAATTCACGCTACATCGGATCGCCTTCTTCTGCACCATATCTCTCATACCAGCATTCCAGCGATTCACTTCATTACAGATGGAGATGATAACACGACTATGTTGACGCGGAACGATATCGTACCTGCATAATTGAATGTTTGCTTTTCTGCCAGCATATTGTTACACTTGTAACAATACAACTATTACAAATGGGCATCAAGATTGACATCTCTCTCAGCAATGCTTCTCAAGGTTCTCTATATAAGCAGATATGGGAACAAGTGAGACAATTCGTAGCCACTGATCGCCTTCAACCAGGTGATCATTTACCAACGGTCAGACAACTGGCTAGTTCCCTCGGAGTCAGCCCAGGCACAGTGGCCAGGGCCTACATCGAACTCGAGCAGGACGGCATTATCCAATCACGCCGCGGTGGGGGCACATTTGTATCCCCCAGGCCAGCCAATTCAGGTCAGTCAGTACTACGGCAACGGCATCTTTCCAACATGGTCAGCAGCAATATTCTGGAGGCCCTGAGCCTCGGGTACAGCCCGGAGGAGATCGACGCAACCTACTCCCTGCACCTCGCCCGCTGGCAGGAGGAGAGGAAGGACAGACCGAAGACCCCCGCCACTCAACAGACCAGTGCCGATAGGCAGAAGACCATAACCATAGTCGCCAGCCACGATCTGGCCCTCAATATGCTGGTAAGCCAACTCAAGCACAAACAACCTGGAGTCAGCGTTCATCTTACCTATGCCGGCAGCCTCGGTGGCCTCATCGCCCTTCAGGAAGAGAGAGCCGACCTGGCCGGCATCCATCTGCTGGATGAGGAAACAGGCGAATACAACTATCCCTACGTGAAACATATCATGATGGACCGCGAGGTAGCTATTGTCCACCTGGCCTACCGGATCCAAGGCCTTATGTTCGCAGCTGGCAACCCTAAGCAAATCAAAGGTCTGGAAGACTTGATACGACCAGATGTCCGAATAATCAACCGCCAGAAGGGATCAGGAACCCGCGTCTTGCTGGATCTCAAGCTCCGACAACAGGGCATAATGCCTGCAGAAGTGCCAGGTTACGAAAGAGAGGAAGATACACACCTGGCCGTGGCCAGAGGCGTGGCCCGGGGCGAGGCTGACGTTGGACTGGGAATAGAGGCCGCCGCTCGAGCCAGTAACCTCGATTTCTTGCCGTTGTTCAGAGAGAAGTATGACTTGGTTATCCCCGTGAAGAAATACAGTGACAAATTGTTGTCACCTCTTCTGGAGATCATTGCCAGTGAGAAGTTCAGGAGGGTGGTCGCCAAGGCTGGCGGGTATGACACCTCACAGACCGGTGATACCACCTTCTACAGGTACACCAGGAATTGAACGCTCCGAGCTCTGATCCCTAAAGGCAGAAGGCCTATGGGACAGCAGCCGGCAGGGTATGGCCGGAAACGGCGATGCCTCCCACAGTTTGGAAAGGAGTGTATGGCAAGAATGGCAGGCCCGCAATGTCGGGCACCACCTCGCATGGACTGGTGTCGTAGATGCAGTCGAATCCATGTCATGTTTATGTAAAGATATGTTGAGAAAGGACAGGGAAGTCAAATGACAAGAAAGCCATTGTATTGCCTGATAACCACGCTGGTTTTGGCGGCCCTGGTGATCGGCGCCATCGGTTGCAGCAGTGAAACCGGTGGAGGAGTACTCGCACCCGAGGGCAGACTCCGCGTGGCGACCACCACCAGCCTGTACGACACCGTACTCTGGGGCTACCTGGAACCGAAGTTTGAGAAGCAATATAACGTCGAACTCGACATCCTGTCGGGGGGATCCGGCCTGGCTCTGGAATGGGGCAGGAGAGGCGACGTGGATGTTCTCACCGTTCATTCCAAAGCCGATGAGCTGCAGTTCATCTCCGACAACTACAGCGCAGAGCGTGTCTGGTTTGCCTACAACTACTTCCTTATTGTCGGGCCAGAGGATGATCCTGCCGGCATCAAGGACATGACACCGGAAGATGCCTTCAAGACATTGTACGAAAGCGGCAATGG
>JBGOWL010000291.1:0-2532 GCA_041478585.1 Dehalococcoidia bacterium
ACCATAAACTCGTCCCTGATCCCGGGCAGAATGGTGGCTACGAAATCGGCAAACTCCTCATAGCCAATGTCGACGAAGGTAGAGAATACGTCGTATAGCTGAGGGCCGAACTTCTTCTCCCAGAGAGCTTTGACATCACTATAGGTGATCTCGTCCAAATACAGATTATCGGTGACTCTTGCCGGTTTGTCAGGGCACTCCAGTTCGAAGATGGACCTCAAGGATGGTGTGAAGTCTGTGGAAATGACAAGGGTCTTCTTGCCTGTTGTGGCATAATGCAGGGCGGTGGCTGCAGCGGAAGTAGTTTTACCTACTCCTCCCTTGCCAGAGAACATGGTGACATTCTTGGCCTCTGATTGCACCGCTGTTCTTGTCATGGGCACCGTGGTATTAAATATTAGCATACCGTCAGGCGCGATGCCAAACCGTATCCACCTCGATTTCATGTTGTCTTGGTGATTGTGGCATAATGTTATATGGTGGAGGAACAGCAGTTGTGATGATCGCTGACCCTCCTCTATGGTACACACCTATCCTGCCCGCCCTGTTCTTCGTCTCAGCCGTGGCCGTTGGACCAGCGTTGGTGATCTTGGAGTCCACGCTGAGTGGCATGGCATTCGGACACCGGGTAAGCCGGGACGTCTTGAGTGGCCTGGGTAAGACATCCCCTACGTCCTTGGTGTCTATCTCATAATGAAGATCGCCGACCTGGCAGTGGCCAGACAATTAGACATGATCATCCACAGCTATCCCCAAAACGTCTACTGGCTGGTAGAGGTTATCGTAGGGGTGGTGTTGCCGATCATTCTCTTCTCAATCCCCAAGGTAAGACAGAACCGAACAGGGTTATTCGGAACAGCGCTGCTGGTAATTGGGGGGTTAATGTTCAACCGCTTCAACGTGAGCCTTTTGTGGCAAGCGATTCGCCCAGGCTACACCTACTTCCCCCACTGGATGGAGTTCGCAGTCTCAGCTGGCCTCATTGCCTGGGCTATCATTGTCTTCATGCTGGCGATACGGCTCCTACCCATCACCAAGCATCACGATGAGGCGGCGGAGAAGCCGAGCCAGGCTGTGTCGGGGGTGGCACAGACTTCCTGATGGTTTTTTGTTGCACCAGGAGCCTGTCTGACTAGTTCGTAAGCCACGTTCAAAACTAGCTACCGCTGGCTCTCTTCCAGATTCGGCCGGGATATTACGCGGACAGGCTTCTCGTCGTGTCGCTCGGTGCATCAGTGCGCTGCAGGATTCTCAGAGATACTGCAGCATTCCTTTGCTGCGTCATCAATAGCTAATTGCCTGTCTTCCCCCCCGTGTGGTAGAGTATTCCTACCCGCATGCTCTATTGGCTACCTGCCGACATGGAACCAGCTTGGGTAAACGACATCTTTTCTTGTATTTGGTCGAGTCTATTGCAGGAGGAGTCCCATGGACGTTATCGAGGCTATCAATGCCCGAAGGAGTGTTCGTGCGTTCAAGCCTGATCCTGTGCCCAGACAGACTTTGACGGCGATTATGGAAGCTGCTCTGCAGGCTCCTTCCTGGGAGAACTCTCAACCATGGGAGTTTGCTGTCCTGGGTGGAGAGGCTATGAGGAATTTCAAAACAGTCATCATGGCCATGATGAAGGCCGGAGAGAAGCCCCGGCTTGACATACCATGGCCCAAGTTGTCAGGACGTTACCTCGAACGAGCAAAAGAGGATGGCCGACGTTTGTTCCAAGAATTGGGGATTTCGAAAGATGACAAGGAAGTGGTCATAAGCTGGAGGTTATCCATGGCCCGGTTCTTTGATGCGCCCAACGGAGCAATAGTCTACATGGATTCCTCGCTGGGTCAGTGGTCTCTGGTAGACGTAGGCATAGCTTTGCAGAATCTGATGTTAGCGGCGTGGCACTACGGTGTGGGCACTTGTGCACTGGCAGCCGCAGTCATATACCCTGACGTACTGCGAAGCCTGTTGGGCATACCTGAGTCGAAACGAATCGTTGTCGGGGTGGCGTTGGGGTACCCGGACTTCTCAAGCTCAGCGGCACAATTTCGTGCCAACCGTGATTCTCTAGAAACCATGGTGAGGTGGCATGGTTTCTAGGAAGAGGTCTTGCAGTGACCTGTTGACCTCATCATTGGAAGGCCGTTCCATACTGACTTTGCCTCCAGGCAAGCTAGTGTGTTATAATATTCAATCTGTACCTAGGCGCTACCCCGCCTGGGTCCTGTGGCCCCGACTGTCGACAACTGTCGGGGCCTTCTTTTTGACTGCGCCATTCCATTCTGCACTTGGCGCGATTCGCAGCAACGCCTACCGGAAGGAAGAGAGACCAGGGATCTGGAACGAACCAGTTCAGACTACGTGGCTTGGGGATGGTACACCATGCCACAGATGGAGACGACAGAACTGCCATCTTCGCTGGCCGGACATTGGGCATAATCGATGACATCCCCCTTCACTTCAGGCAGAACCGATAGCGCCATGTATATGGGAGGTATGCCGCAGATGTGCCTCTGATCACCGTCCGACATTATTTCCTCG
>JBGOWL010000201.1:0-3897 GCA_041478585.1 Dehalococcoidia bacterium
AGGGGACAGTCCCGTGTGAGGTTATCCCCCTGTTTTTACCCTGTCATGAATTGACTGTCGTAAGGTAAAACTATTCCTCGAATGCAAATCTCCAAATGCAGACTGGCTCACCCGGCTTCTTCGTCATGCTCTCGGGTATCTTCAGAAGTTCCACCTTTATCTTGCGTTGGCCAGGATAGTTCAGCATAGTCATCGCGTACCTAGGCTCCACGTATTGACAGACATAATGAAGAATGTCCAGGTCGCCCACCAGTTTCTTGTCCATGACGGCACATCGATCGTAGCGCAGTATGACTTCCTTGTCGCTCTTCACCTCATATTGACCTGGATAGTGATCGTACATGTTGTCCATGCACAGGCCACCGGCCTTCACCCTGCCCTCAACAGTATTCACGTCAACTTTGCACACTTCTGCTATCTTGGCGAATATTGGAGGGGCTGCAGTCTCCATGGTCCTGGCCACCAACTCCGAGGCGTTCACCACTCCAACTCCTTCCATCTCCGAGCCTATCTTCACGAGGCCAGTACTGAATGCTTCCCATTGCTCCTGCCATAATCTCATGATCTTCAACAAGAACTCTTTGGAGAACTCTTCCCACGGCACCCTGTCCCCGATTGGACCGCTGAAATCATTTCGCTGCTTAGACATGTTGGTACACCCCCTTCCGATGATTCGATTTCACTTGAATATGCCAGGACCAGATCCCGTCATACATGATGCCTGTTTTTCACCCACCTGCTAAAGACTCAGGCCGTTTGGCCTTCCAGTGGAGAGCAGCAGGCTCCGGCCTTCTACTGGGCCGCTGGGCATGCCCAGCCCGAGGATTCTACTTCTTCAAGTCCTCCAGCACCCGGTGCGCACCATTCCAGCCCGGCACACAGGTTATGCCCGGACCAGGATGACAGGCAGAACCACACATATATAGATTCTTAATCGGTGTGGCGTATCCTCCCCAGCCGGGTACAGGCCGGTTGTTCCACATCTGGCCGAGATGAATCAAGCCACTGGCAAAGTCACCTCCAGTGACCCCGTAGGTGCTCTCGAAGTAGCGCTGAGTAAGAACGACCTTGTCCATGATGGCCCCCCGGAAATTGGGGGCATATTTGGCTATCTGATCGATGGCCCGCTCGGCCATCACCCGGCTGAGCTCCTTGTGTTTGCCCGCCGGGATATGGCACGGGAAGTAGTGAGAGAAGAGAGTGCAAGTGTAGTAGCCCGCGGGCGCCAGACTGGGATCCAGGACGCTGGGGAAGCCGCAGTAGGCCACCGGCTCATCCGGGACCTGGCCCTGCCGATACTGCTCCCAGCAGCGGGCCAGATGCTCCGGGGAAGGTATGTAAGCCATGATCCAGCGGATGTTGTTCTCGTTGGCGAAGGCGACATGGCCGGTGAACTCGGGCATCTCCCTAAGCGTCATGTGGACCTGAATGTACCCGTTCTCATACTCAATCTCCTTCACTGCATGCACGAAATCGGAAGGGAGCTGGTCTTCGCCCACCAGGCCGAGAAAAGTAGCCCGCGCGTCGATGCTGGACACCACGATCCTGGCGCTGATCCTCTCACCATTTCTGAGCTGAACACCCGCAATTCTGCCCTTTTCGACCGTAAAACGTTTGACCGGAGCCCCGTACCGGATTTTGCCTCCGCGATCCTCGAATGCCCTCACCAGGGCTTGCGAGAAAGCCCCAATCCCCCCTTTGGGTGTTCGGAAGTCGTAGGCGTCGCCCATCGTATAGTGGTATGCCAGCGAGAGCCCGCTGCCGGGCGTGAACGGGCCTTTGTGGGTTCCATCGATGGCTGAAGCACAAAGTGAGCCCTGAATAATGCGGTGCTTTTTCGGATCGGGGAAGAACTGACGGATTATGTCTATGGCGCTCCCCTGGAAGACCTTCAGAATGATGCTCCTTGTCTCATCGTCGGGCGCCTCGGCGATCAGTCTATCCAGCGGGCGCGGCTCCGTGAAGAGGTCCCTATCTACCACAGCCTTGAATTTCTGCAGGAAGTTGTACAGCCCTGCCAGCCCTTCCAGGGCATCCGGCCCGTGATCCTTCATCAGATGTTCGGTGATCTCGGCTGTATCGGTGTAGCCGACAAAAGGCACGTCCTCCGGTGCGCCGAAGGTGCAATAGGAACTCCGCGGCCTGTGAAGCTTAAGACCGTATTTCTCTAGTTCGAGGCGTTTCAACATCTCATCCCGAAAGACGAGCATGCCCCACGCACCCACGTTGTGTTTGAACCCATCAAACAGCTCTTTGGTCGCCGCCATGCCTCCGGGCCAGTTGTTCTTCTCCACGCACAGGACAGCAAGTCCGTTCTTGGCCAGAACCGTCGCTGCGGTGAGTCCATTGTGACCCGCTCCCACAACAATTGCATCATAGTCAGCCATTTCACACCCCCCTCTTGCTTGGTCTATTTGCCAACTTCAGCAGTGTCCTGCATCCTGCAACCGGTTTCAATGTCAGTCAGAATATCCCAGGCCTTCTCTGACCTTGCTTGTATCTCCGAGACGAACTGGACCCTGATGGTGCACATGTCGCCACCTCCACTGCATTAAGCATCGCATCATCAATCGGGGCTGACGTCTGACACTGCCACTGTGTCTGTGCTATCTTGCTGCAATGACTGTACGAATCGTACAGTGGAGTCAGGGATAATGTCAACAACGATGATCTGTTTGACGGGACAATCTGGAGGACAGCCTGAAGTTCTACAAGGCACTGCTGGGCTGAGTAGGGAAGGGAAGCCGATATGCTCTTCAGCGATCTAGGTAAGACTATCTCCAGGGTTAACTCACTCCAGCCTGAGCTTCGGTACATAGGGTGGGTCGCGACTACTCCCAAACGGTGGTCACGATGGCGCTGGAGTCGGGGCCACCATGAACCTGGACGGCACTCGAAGGCAAATGAGGGCCTCGGTGCATAATAGGACAGAGTGCGACAAACGGGGACTCTGCTGGGGGAGGTAGCGGAGGGTCGAAATCACATCTTCCATATTTTCTGCGGGGCTGTATCCCGTATGTGTCTAGTCGTTAAGCCATCGGCGAAGCGGCATTTACTGGCAAACGGACATCGGGATATCGTCTCTGTTGTACTTACGATTATCCTTCCACCGAACCAGTGGTAACCATAATACCGCAACTCACGCCAACGCACAACAAACACGCCCAAGAATAAGCTGCCTCGATAACGCCCGATGAGCTGAGATCAGAAGTCCCTACAGTACACACTCCGGACCATCGTCCGGTCTTGCCCGAGTCAGAGTCCACGAAGCTGAGCCACTTGCACAAAGACAGCAGAAGTTGGCACATCACTTGCTGGGTGTTGGCAGAATGTTCTGGTATCCGTAACGCCTAGTGGCAACTGTGACCTGAGAAGTGGTACAACTATTGGCGGCAGGTCAACACAAACCATACTGAAAAGGAGGTAAGGAATGGCTAAGACTCTGGCAATCGTAGGCAAAGTCGCTTTTGTGGTCGGAGTGTTGTTCGCCATCGTCGGCGGCATTTGGGGAGGCAAGTCTCATCCAACCAACGACTTCGTAATCGTCGTTTTGCTGATCGCGGGTATCCTCATTGGCTTGCTCAATATCACCGCCAAGGAGGCCCCCATCGTGCTGTCGGCTGCGGTGGCCCTGATCATCCTGGGTATCTGGGGCGATTCAGGAGCCGCCGAGCCTGTTTACAATGTCTCTGAAGCACTATGGGAGAACATGCTCGGCGTGGTCTGTGCCTTTGCCCTGCTCATGGCGCCAGCAGCCATCATCATCGCCATCAAAGCGGTCATTTCTACAGCCAGGCCGGGAGATTAGTCCCATTTGAGATCTGGCAGCGCAGAGGGGAGTGACCGTTTAGGCAGACTGGGTCTGTCAGTCAACTCATGTGGCAAAGAGCTGAGGCG
>JBGOWL010000029.1:0-10547 GCA_041478585.1 Dehalococcoidia bacterium
AAAGAGATGCTGAGGGCTGCTCATACAACGCACGCCAAGCTGGCTGTTGGCCATGTCGAGCGGTTCAATCCTGGCGTGACTAAGCTGAAGGCTATCATCGATGAAGGTATTCTGGGGGAGATCATAATCGTCACGACCCGGAGAGTCGGGCCTTTTGCCCATCGGATCAGAGACGTAGGCATCGTGCTGGACTCGGCTTCACACGACATCGATGTTGCCCGATATCTTGTGGGCAGGGAGCCAATCGGCATAATCGCACGAACCGGCAGGCTAATCCATCCGACCCAAGAGGATCATGCGGTGATTATGCTGGATTTCGGACGTGCCACCGCATCCATCGAAGTGAACTGGTTCACTCCTCACAAAGTGAGGAGTCTGGTGGCAACAGGAAGTAAGGGCATTGCCTATCTAGACTACATCGAACAGACGCTCGTAGTTCACAACGGGGCAGAAAGATGGCAAGCAGTGGCACAGAAAACTGAGCCTTTGAAGCTTGAACTGGAGCATTTCTTGAAATGCGTGACCAACGGTGAGCAACCGTTGGTCGACGGTCGTGAAGGCACGCGAGTGTTGGAGTTGTGCCTGGAAGCATCGGAAAGCCAAAACGGCACCTGGCGAAAGCCTTCAGCCGCACAACTAGTCGCGTAGTATAATAAGGGGGAGTATATGTTTCAAGGCAGAAGAATCGGTGTGGTAGTCCCGGCCTACAACGAGGAGGTATTGATTACTTCTACGATCAACAACATACCCTCGTATGTGGACCGGATCTACGTCATCAACGATGGCAGCACAGATGCCACCCACCGTGTCGTGGCACAAATGTGCCTTAACAATAGCAAGATAGTGCTTGTCGAGCATACAACGAATGGAGGTGTGGGAGCCGCCATTCTCACAGGCTACAGGAAGTGCCTCGATGACGGCATACATATTGCCGTGGTCATGGCGGGAGACGACCAGATGGATCCGGCCCAGATCCCCAGTTTGCTGGCACCCATCATCAAAGGAGAAGCCGGTTACAGCAAAGGCAACCGCATGTCGTCCCTGAAACACATGAAGGGGATGTCCACATGGCGGCGGTTCGGAAACTGGCTTCTTAGATGGGCTACCAGGGTTTCGTCGGGGAACTACAAGATCATGGATCCTCAGAACGGCTATGCGGCTGTCTCTGCAGAAGCACTGCGCAGAATCGACATGGATAGTGTTTACACATATTATGGCTACTGCAATGATCTGCTGGTCAAATTCGCCGTTGCCGGAGTCGGGGTGGTTGAAGTGCCCATGCCGGCGCGATACCAGGGGGAAAAATCCAAGATCAGATACAGTAGATACATCGTCAAGGTGACCTGGCTTCTTCTGAGGGATTTTGTGTGGAGGACGCGCACCGAATGGGCTTCCTCTGGTCGCTCTGAAAGGAAAGACCTGCTGAGAGATGCGCCGTGCACAGGGACAGGTCTTGTTTGGAACCCCTGGAACCCTCGTGGATCTAACGGAGGAAACGGGCGGGGACTGTGGAAGTAGGAGTGCTCCAGAGCGGCTATTGTCAACAGCACGCCGATTGATGATGGATTCGGGCGTGAGCCACATCGAAATGCGGTGCTTTGCTGACTCCGGTGACGCAGCAAACCTTCCAGTCAATCAGCAATACACTGCAAAGGCACAGAGGCACGGTTCAGCAGCCGAGATGAGTGAGCCGGGGCAACCAACAGAAGATTTCTACCGCCTGTACACCCACGACATGCGTGACTTAGGGACTCCTGCCCACAGCGCAGGTTTCTTAGGCCAAGTCCTGAATCAGTTTCCCAGCAGTTCAATGTAGAGACTATGAGCCTGGATTTCACACTAGGAAGATATCGGGAACTATGTAATACCATACTCCGGTCAGGATATACCCCTATGACCGTACTAGCTTATCTACAGGCAGAAAAGGCGCCTGGCAGATTTGCCATCATGAGGCATGATGTTGACCGGACAGTTGGCAATGCAAAAAGGATGGCGCAGTTAGAGAGCGACCTGGGGATCAGCGCGACATACTACTTCAGATTCAAAAGCAGTACCTTCAAGCCCGACGTGATAGGAGACATCGCTCGTATGGGACATGAGATCGGGTATCACTATGAGGTAGTCGATAAGGCAAGGGGAAACTACGAGCATGCCATGAAAATATTTGAACGCGAAATCAGCGCCTTCAGAGAATTCGTTCAGGTCAAGACGGTCAGTATGCATGGGAATCCGTTGACACGCTGGGACAACCGGGATCTGTGGCGCAAATATGATTTCAAAACCCTCGGAGTCCTGGGGGAAGCTTATCTCTCCTTGGGTGAGGTCGTCTATCTTTCTGATACGGGCAGGACATGGGGTCGCGGATACAAGGTGAAGGACTGGCTTCCCCCCGGTGATAACGGTGAAGAAGGAGACCGGGTCGCGTCTGGGTTGCATACCACATATGATCTCATTAAGCTGATCAAGACAGAACAGCATCATCGTCTATATCTGAATACGCATCCAGAGAGATGGGCAGATAGCACATTGGGTTGGGTGGTGTCCTTCATGAATGACAACGCGGTGAACATTGTCAAGCGGGCACTGAGTCTGAAATCGTCGGTGAAATCGAGGTAACCAACAATGACAACTGTCGAAGTCAATCCTGACGTTCCCGTTGAGGAGTGGCAGACTTACATCCAGAACCACCCTGAAGGGACCTACTACCACCTTCCTCAATGGCAAGAGGTCATCAAGGAGAGCTTGAACCACAAGCCCTTCTATCTCTTCGCCAAAAATGGGGAGGGGAAGATGTGTGGAATTCTGCCTCTATTCCAGATCAAAAGTATTCTGACTGGCAAGCGACTGGTTTCCCTGCCATTCTCCCACACATGCGGTCCCATAGCTGATTCCGAAGACACCATTAAGGTTCTGGTGGATAGGGCAAAGAGCCTTTGTGATGAGCTGTCATGTTCATATATGGAGATCAGGACGACCCAGCCGTTGTCGCTGGGTCTGGAGGTGAACGACCACTTCTTTGGTCATGTTCTGAAATTGTCTGAACCGAAGGAGATGTGGCAGAAAACGGTCGATAGGAGGGCGCGGCAGGCAGTTGGCAAGGCAAGAAGAGAGGGCGTGGTAGTCAAGATTTATGATTCCACCGAAGCCTTTGAAGTCTTTCATGCTCTGAACCTGCAGACCAAGAGAAGGCTCGGGGTACCTGGGCACCACAGGGAGTTCTTCATGGCCATCCACAAACACATGAAAGACTACGTCCGCCTCTATTTGGCTGAGCTTCAGAACAAGTTTGTTGCCGGTGCTCTGATGCTCAGTTTCAATGGAGTGGCCGGGTATGCCTATGCAGCTTCAGACAGCCGTTACCTGAAGCAATGTCCTAACGATCTCCTCGCGTGGCAGGCCATGGAAGATAGCAGCAATGAAGGATTCCACAGCTTCGATCTTGGCAAGACAGACCCAGCCAATGTCGGATTGAGTCATTTCAAGGAGAAGTGGGGGGCTAAACCACAGAAGCTGCACTTTCACTACTATCCGAAGGCGCCAGTCCTGATGTCTTCAAACAGAAGCGGAATGAAGTATAGACTCTTTACTGGTGTCTGGAGAAGAGTCCCCCTCCCTCTTGTGAGAGTCCTGAGCCCCACAATCTTTCGGCAACTGGATTGAAGATCTGCGAGAGGCGCTTACTCGGTTGGGAGCAGCGATGAAGATACTGGTGGATCTGAACCATCCCGTTGATGTCAATTTCTTCAAGAACGCCATCAGGCTGCTGGCGAAGCGGCATGGTTGTGATATTGAGATAACCGTCCAACCCAGAGGCAAGCTTGTCCCCATTCTTCAGCGGGAACTGCCGGACTTTCCTTTCACTTCCATTGGCACATTTAGAAAGTCCCTGGCAGGCAAGGTGTTTGGTGCTGGGTACCGATGCTTGCGTCTGTTGGGCTATATTCACCGAAAGAAGTTCGATGTTGTTGCTTCTTTCGGGGGCATCGGCGTGAGTCATGCCACATATATCCTCAGAAAACCGTCGGTCATCTTCGATGATGATATAGAATACGGGTTGGGGTTCTACCCTTACAGGCCTTTTGCCACTCGAATATTGCTGCCGGGGCATATCCCACTACACGGCAAGAATATCGTCAATTACAGGGGGTTCAAGGAGTTGGCCTATTTGCATCCAAACTACTTCGAACCTGATGAAGGTGCGTTACATGAGTATCAACTGACCGCTGGGAAGTACGTCTTCATTAGGGAAGTCAGCAAAATAAGCATGAACTATGCGCACCTGGAGACTGGCCAACTGGCTGGTGTCTGCAGCCATTTGAGGACTCTGGGGCTGAATATCGTTCTCTCTCTGGAAGACAAGTCGCTCACGGATCGATTTGCGCCCTACTGCACCATACTTCAGGAACCGGTCAGGGACATCTATTCTCTGATGCATTTTGCTTTGTTTACCATTTCCTCTGGGGACACCATGGCTCGCGAGTCCTGTCTGACCGGTACCCCGGTGATCTATACTGGGGGCAGATACATGTCCGTCAATTCAGACTTGGTAAAAAAAGGCATCTTCTTTGAACCAGATGAGCAGAATTCCGTAATAAACCTGGTTGACAGGGTCATTGAACAGAACATCAAGGAGAAGACTCAGGGGATAGTGCAACAAGCCCTGCTACATGAATGGGATGATACGACTGAAGTAATCGTCAGCAACATACTGAGCTTCACCCACAAAGACCGGTCACCGGCAGAGCTTTGATGAGGCCCTGTAAGCGCTGATGGAAGTCGTAATCGTTGAGGCTATGGACCCGGCTCTGCCGGGAATCGGAGGAGGTGAGACCTACTCGCTCAACCTTCTCCAGTATCTTATCAAGATAGGGGTTCCCACAGTCTTCATCGGAGCCTCATCGTCAAACAGTCAGTCAACCCAAAGCTCGTTCACCTTCGTGCCTGTTACCCACAAAGCATCCCTCAGCAATCTTGGCTTCGTCTTGAGACTGATGGTCACTCGCTCTTTTGCCTCAGTGCCGCCAGGGGCTATTGTCCATGTCCAACGTCCAGAGTACGCTTTGCCTTTCGTTCTGTTCTGTCGCAGGAATCCCAAGGTGATTACACTCCACGGAAGGATCCTGCATGGAGTCAGACTCAAACAGCCACGGGTTGTGGCGTGGATCTACAGAATGGTTGAGTCATTTTGCCTCAGACATAGCTCCGCCGTGATCGCGGTTGATGAGGGCACGAAGGGATTCTACGAGAAAGAATACCCCTGGCTGTGGAAGAGAATCCGGGTGATTCCCATCGGCATAGACCTGGCGAAATTCAGGGTGTTGGGCAGGGCCAAGTCGCGCGCCAAATGGGGATTCAAGAGCAGCCAGAAGATTGTCATATATGTGGGCCGCCTCGAAATCGAGAAGGATCTTGGTTTCCTGATCAAGAGTTTCCGTATGGTAGTGAGACAGGTTCCTGAGGCGCGACTTGTCCTCGTTGGTGATGGAAGGGACAGGAAGCGACTGGAAGAGATGGCCAAGGATATGGGCCCCGAGGAGGTGCTCTTCATGGGAGCGCAGCAACCGGATTGTGTACCTGGGATTCTAAACTGCGCTGATGTGCTGGCCTTGTGCTCGCTATTTGAAGGCAGCCCCACCACAGTCAAAGAAGCCCTGGCCTGCGGTGTGCCAGTGGTGACCACGCCAGTAGGGGACGTTGCCCGAGTTGTCAGAGACAACATAAACGGATGGGTCGTGCCCAAGGACACAGAGAAATTCTCTCGGGCAATCATTGAGATTCTGCTAAGTGAGGACACGGCAAGCATACGACGTCAGTGTGTCAAAGGAGCCACTGCATTTGGTTTTGATCAGATCGGCGCGCGTACTGTGGACCTGTACAAGAAGTTGCTTACATAGGGTTTATGAGGAGACTATGCCTGGTATGAGAAGGGCCGAACGTGCTCAGACGTAAGAAGCTGGCGCAGTCCCAGGACGACCTGGTGATGGCTGGGATGGTGGGCATGCTGGCCTTCTCAGACCATCAGGATATTTCCGGTCGGCAATGGCGCGGCAATGCCGCAGCCATCACCGGAATTCTGTCCATAAATGCCATGCCTTCGGCCTACCTGCACGGAAAGGACAATTCCGTATTGTCACCACTCTTCGAGTCGGCGGAGTTCATTGGCGAGGTTGGGAGACATCGAGAGAAGTATCATCAATGGAAAGAAGCCTTCGGCACAGTCAGAGATGTGTTCCTCTCCAATGGTGTTAGGTATGTGTTCATCAAAAGCCCTTCTCTATTCCCCTATACCAGTGGCAATCTGGACGTTATGGTCAGAGAGCAGGACTTTGCCAGGGCCGGTCACCTGCTGGAACAGATTGGCTTCATAGAGTTGAGGAATATAAGGGAGCCGCACAAATACCTGTACAAGCAATTCGACTGCGGTAAGGAAGTTGTCGCTATCCATCTTCACAGCAGGGTTTTCTGGGGTGCCACTTTCATAGATCCGAATTCGGTGTGGTCTAGAACCGATGGGCGACGCCTCTTTGATGATGTGGTCTTCCCTTTGAGTGCTGAGGACTGCATATTGACAGCCTTTGCCCATTCGTTCTACGAGAACTCGGCAATAAGGCTGTTGGATCTCTGCATAGTGAAACACCTGGTGGACATTGAGAAGCTGGAATGGCCCTATCTTAGCTCCACCGCAAGAGCTGGCAACTGGGAGGATGGATTTCATTTATCGGTGCTGGCCTATGCGCGTCTCCACCAGGCAATCTTCGGTGGCCCGCTGTTCCCCCAGAATGTGCTCACGGATGCCAGACAATTCACTGACCGACGAATCTTGTTGCGGAAGGCTGTGCACAGGTTGGAACATGACAGACTCACCATGCCCTTCTATCTGCCCCTGGTAACGTCGAAGCTGCTTGGCTACAAGAAGATAGCGCTGTCCAGTGAGTTTGGAAGACTACACAGGCGAATATGGCAGCTTGCCAAGCTCCTGTTTGAGGTCCTGTTCATCCATGTTTTGAAAGTCAATCCGCAAAAGGGTATGCTGATTGCTCTCAGTGGAGTGGACGGGAGTGGCAAGACCACCTATGCTTATGCTTTGATGGAAGCTCTTCAGGGCTGCGGACTGGATGCTCACTATGTCTGGACCAGGGTGGGCTCTCAGAAAGGATTCCAGTCTCTGGCAAAGTGGTTGACCGGGAGGTCCGCCAGATCCAGTAATTCAGGGGACTATCCTGGGGCTTCCGAGCGTTTTCAGAAGACGAAAGGGCTTTTCAGCAATAGATGGCGATACATTGCCTGGAAAACGGTGAACATGGTGGACCTCTGCGTTTTCTATAATCTGACGCTTCGCCTGAAGCTTCTGAAGAGACAGATTGTAGTCTGTGACAGATTTGTCCCTGACATGTTCGTGGATCTTCACGTCTATGACCGGGGAAGACCGAGTCAAATCTGGCTCAAGTTGCTAAGCTGGTTTCTCCCCAGGCCGGCAGTGAGTATCCTCCTGACTGCGCCAGAAGACCTTGCATTGAGGCGATCCTCCGATCCCGAGTGCATGGATTCCGTTCAGGCACAGACTCATCTGTATGGCCAGATACAAGAACGCTTGAAGCTGACGGTTGTCGACAACGGCTATCGTGAGTTTCGGGACGTATGCAATGAGTTGGTCGGCCGCATGCTTCAGGCATACTATGGCCAGAAGTGCGTCTGGTTTGGCTGGGATCAGGACAAATGAGAGTCTGTATCTACACCAAGAGGCTGGCGAAGCATATCGACGAAGGCTTTATCAAAGTCGCGCATGAAGTGATCCACCAATTGGCTAGGCATCATGAAGTTCTGGCATTGTTCTCCATGGGAGATCATGCCGAAAGGGAAGGCCTGACAAAAATCCCCACCAATCCCTCGGGCTTGAACCTGAGGCTGCGGGCCACTATCAGAAGGTTTCGTCCGGACGTCATACTGTACATTCCTCGATCCGGGGCTTCTCCTGAGAGTTTCTGGCTTGCCAGACTTCTCGGATGTTACGGAGGGGGGGTACCCGTGGCGATGCTGACGACGCAGCCAAATGACCTTGGTTCATTGTCCAGAAAGATCGTGCCTCTGCTGAAGCCAGATCTCATTCTTACGGCTTCCACCAAGGAGCAACAAGACTTGGCGCGCATGGGATGTACCGTGCGATTTGTCCCCTTGGGTGTTAACATTGATAAGTTCACCCCGGTAGACTCCGACAGGAAAGGAGAACTGAGAGCCAAGTATGGAGTTGGCAAGGAAGATTTCATAGCCCTGCATGTCGGCCACATGAATCAGGGGAGAAACATCAGAGCGCTTGAGCAGATACAGGACAGTGGGAATCAAGTATTGATTATTGGAAGCACTTTCTTCCCTCATGACGCTGCTTTGATTCGTGATCTTGAGGCTCACGGAATCAGATTTCTTACAGGCTACATCGACCATATTGAGGAGATATATCAGTTGGCTGACTGTTACGTCTTCCCCACCCTGTCTGAAAGGGCCTGCATAAGTCAGCCGCTGTCAATGCTGGAAGCTATGGCCTGTAATCTACCGGTGGTAAGCACGAAATTTGGAGGGGTGCCCGACCTGTTCCCTGATGAAGAGGGCGGACTTCTCTATGTTGATAGCACGTCAGAGCTGGCTGCAAAGGTCTCGTACATTCGTGAGGCTTTCCGGCATATCAGTCCAAGAACCAGGGAAATGGTTGCGCAGTATTCCTGGGACAGGAGTGTGCGGGAGATTCTCAGGCTTGTGGAGGAGTCTCTCTCACCCGCCACAACTGCCAGCAACACGGGAGACAATGCTCGCCGCTTGGGGTAGTGAACTTAGATGAGCATGACCAGAGACATCGCGCTCAAGCTGACAGCCACACTCTGTGCTGCTTCGGTAGCATTGGCTCTTGTTATCGCTCATCAATCGCCGGCCGTCGGCTACGAGCTTTCAATCTACAGTAGCACCCCGGCTCTGGTCTGGTACTTGCTGCTCCTTAGTCTTGTCGGAGGCATCGGAATCGTTATCCATGAGTTGGCCACTGGAAGATACCAGGAAAGCCGAACCTATCTGGTCGGCTTTGCGGTGACCCTGCTCACCGCGGTCGCTCTGCTATCTTTGCCGTTTGTGAGAAACTACATCACCTGGAGAGCCGACCAGATGGCTCATATCGGCTTTTTGGAGGATATCTCCCTGACAGGACATACTGGTGGCCTGAACCCCTATCCGATAACGCATATCCTGTTCTTTCAGATTGCCTCCGTCACTGGTATACCAGGCATTAAGGTGCTGAATCTCAACACAGCTTTGATTCTCCCCATATTCGTGTTGACGACATATCTCCTTGCTACAGTTGTCCTGCCTCATAGAGGACAACGGCTGTTGGCTGCACTCATCGCTGGCGGAGCCATGGTTGGGATCGGTCGCTACTATTTGGTTCCAAATACCTGGTCCATACTCATGCTGCCTCTGCTATTCTACTGCTACTTCAAGGCTGACAGAACGCCTTTCAAGGTACTGCTGCTACTGCTTCTGGTGGCGTATCCCTTCTTCCACCCCCTCTCCACCCTGGTAATCATAGCGGCTCTGGCCGTAATGGAACTGCCAAAACCGATCTACTCTCGTCTACTCAGGCGGCTTCGCATGCACGTACCATCATGGGTGGATTCAAAGCCTCTTCTGTGGCCGCTGTTCTTGGAGCTGGCAATATTTCTCCCCTGGGTTCTCACTCGCGAGGCGTTCAGGACGAATGTGCTCCAGCTCTGGCATCAGTTGACCACCGGCCGTGGAGGGCAGGAGATCGCCAAGACCGGAGAGGCCCTGGGCAAGGCAGGAGCACAGGGTCTTGACATCGTCATCCTCGGGGTGAAGATGTACGGTGAGCTCCTGATTCTCGTGCTTCTAGCCGCTGTGGGAATCGTCTTGCTGCTCAGACAGTTTCGGTCCGGCGATCGTGACAGCGGCAAGTATCGACTGTTTTTCCTGGGTGTCTTGCTTCTGATTGCATGCCTATTCTATGCTGCTTTCTTCCTGGGAATTCCCGGTGCGGAGGCACTTGCTGCCGATAGAATCCTGGTGTACATAGAAGTGGTCAGCATTACGTTGATGGCGTTTGCCCTGTGGGAGTTGTCCAGACAGACCAGCTTCAGGCACCTTGCCTGGATTGGCATATTCGGGGTGGTGGTTCTGGCATCAATGCTTAATATCGCTGGCCATTACAGCTCACCCTACATAGTACGCCCTGGTGGGCAGGCAACCCAGATGGACATGACTGGAATGACATGGTATCTGGAAGAGAAAGATCCTACGGTTTACGCTTTCTATATTGCCACTCCTCCCGAGAGATTCGCTCAGTGTATCCTGGGAACTGATGCGGCAAACCGTAGAAAGGACATAGAGTATGATACGCAATTCATGGATCACTTTGGCTCTGACTACTACAGCACTCTGGGAGAGCAATACGCAGAAAATCAATACGCCAGCATCCACACATATGACAAGGTGGTTTACCAGACTGTCTGGTGGCGGCTGGACAGGTTCAACGACGTTGATTTCGCCAG